>CAXNGP010000041.1:0-10541 GCA_964201845.1 Pirellulales bacterium | reverse complement strand
GGCCTCGACTACCTGCTGACCTTTCGCCAGCCCGACGGCGGGATCTATTCGCCCGATTCGCCCGTGGCGAACTACGAGACCTCGATCGCGATGCTGGCGCTCGCCGCCTGCAACGCCGAGGGACGTCTCGCCGACGAGATCGACGGGGCGGTGAAGTTCGTCAAGAAACTCCAGTGGGACGACGGTGAGGGCAAGGGGGAGAACGACCCGGCCTTCGGCGGCGCCGGCTACGGCAAGAAGTCGCGGCCCGACCTGTCGAACACCGCCTTCATGATCGAGGCGCTGCGGACCGTCGGCGAAAGCGAGAGCGATCCGGCGATCCAGCGGGCGCTGGTGTTCGTGTCGCGCACCCAAAACCTGCCCGGCCCCGGCAATCCGCTCCCCTTCCCCGACAAGAACCCCGACGGCGGCTTCTATTACACGCCGGCCAACGGGGGCGAGAGCCAGGCGGGGACGACGGAGAACGGCGGCCTGCGGAGCTACGCCTCGATGACCTATGCCGGCCTCAAGAGCATGATCTTCGCCGGGCTCAAGCCCGACGACCCGCGGGTGAAGGCGGCCACGGAGTGGCTCAAGAAGCACTACACCTTCGAGGAGAACCCGGGCATGGGACAGGCGGGACTCTACTACTTCTACCACACCGCCTCGAAGGCCCTGGGCGTGCTCGGCGCCGACCGCTTCACCGATGCCGCGGGCCAGGCGCACGACTGGCGTGACGAACTGACGACGGCGCTCCTGACGCGGCAGCGCGCCGACGGTTCGTGGGCCAACCCCAACGAGCGGTGGATGGAGGGCGAGCCGGTGCTGACGACCGCGTACGCGCTCCTGGCCCTGGCCAACTGCCGGAAGTAGCCCGGCTAGAGCGCATCCGTGTTGCCCATAGCGACGCTTTGGCAAACCAGATGGGGTAGGCGACGGGGGTCGGCGAACGCTCGAGGAGCCTATGGCCGCTGCGGCCATCAGCGACGAGACTTTTGCCGCCCCCGAGCCGGCGACACACGTAAGCCGGACTTGCTCTAGGCCGCCTTGGGGGCGGCGTAGAGATACGGGTTCATCGTCGGGTCGTTGTACATCTTCATCTGCCGGAACACCCGCAGCGGCCGCTGGCCCGAGAAGATCTCGGCGAGCAGCCGGTCGAGCGCGCCGACCAGGTGGTCCCGCTGGGCGTCGAGCACGACGAGCTTCTCGGCCGCCTTGGTCCGGTGTTCCGCGGAGGCATCGGTCCGCTCGACCTGCTCCCGCATGTGGTAGCGGCGGAGCTCCAGGATCGACAGCCGGTCGATCGCCGCGCCGGGCGTCTCGGTGGCGGCCGGCCCGGCTGACGAGGCCGCGATCCCACGGGCAGCCAGCTCGCCGATCAGCCAGTCGTCGAGCTTCTCGATCGCGTCGTTGCGGGCCTGGTTGTAGCGGTCGATCGCCCGCTTCACCGCCGCGATCCGGGCGTCGGTGACGTCGGGGGAGCGGGCGATGTCCTCCTCGTGCCAGAGCAGGAAGTTGAACCGGTGCAGGTCGCAGATCCGGCCGCGGAGCCCATCCTCGGCGTGGGCCGGATCGACCTCGTGCCAGCGGGCCACGAGGTCCGCGAGCAGGGTGTCGATGTCGGCGGTCGCGGCCGGTGGGACGTGGCGGGCGGGAAAGGTCATGGCAGGCTCCTGGGGGCTGATGGTTTGGTTCGGATGCGGCGGAAGCAGGTGGGGGTCAGGCGGCGCGGAGGACGAGGCACAGGTTCGAGCCGCCGAAGCCGAAGGAGTTACTCGCCGCCACGGCCACGCGGTGCGGCCGCGCGCGGTGCGGCACGTGCAGGAGCGGGCAGGCGGGATCGGGCTCGTCGAGGTTGACCGTCGGTGGCACGGCCTGCCGCTCGATCGCCCCCAGGCAGGCGAGCGCCTCGAAGGCCGCCGCGCCGCTCACGAGATGCCCCGTCATGCTCTTCGTGGAACTCACCGGGATCGCGTCGGTCGCCTCGCCGCAGGCCAGGCGGATCGCGCCGGCCTCCGCGACGTCGCCCACCGGCGTGCCGGCGGCATGGGCATTCACGTAGTCGAGGTCGCCGGGCGACACGCCGGCATCGGCGAGCGCCGCCGCGATCGCCCGGGCGGCCTGGGCGGGGTCGGTGCTCGGCGTCACCATGTGGACGCCGTCACTCGACATCCCGACGCCGGCGAGCTCGCCCCGGATCCGAGCTCCGCGGGCCACCGCGGCGCCACGCCGTTCGAGCACTAAGCACGCGCCCCCCTCGCCCATCACGAAGCCGTCGCGGTCGCGGTCGAACGGCCGCGAGGCCTTGGTCGGGTCGTCGGCCCGTCGCGACAGGGCCCGGAGGTTGTAGAAGGCGGCGATCGAGGTCGGACTGAGGATGTCGCAGCCGCCGGCGACGCAGGCGTCGACCCAGCCGGCGTCGATCCAGGCGCGGGCCAGCGCCAGCGCGTAGCCGCTCGACGCACAGGCGGCCGCCGCGGTCACGGCCGGCCCGGTGATGCCGGTGCGGGCGGCGAGCCGGTGGACGATGGTCGGATCGCGGCGAGACTCGAACACGGCCGTGCCCGCGGCGAGAAAGTCGAGCTCCCAGACCTTTAGCTGCTCGGCGCCCAGGCCCAGCACCAGGCCGATCCGCGGCCCGGCCGGGCCGCGGTCGATTCCCGAGTCGGCGAGGGCGCCGTCCACCGGCGACAGGCAGAGCTGCTCGAGCCGGTCGAGCCGGGCGAACTCCTCCGGCTCGATGCCGGCCGGCCGGGGAATCTCGGTGACCGGCGCGGCGAACCGGGCGTCGGTGCGGGCCCGCGGGTCGATCTCGATCTCCCGCACGCCCGAGACGCCGGCGAACAGCCGGTCGAGGATGGTGTCGACGGTCGATCCCAGGGGCGAGACCGCGGCCAGCCCGGTGATCACCACGGGCTCCCGCTCATCGCACCGGCGTCGCGCAAGGCCGCTCATGCCGCCTCCCGCGCGCGCTGGGAGGGAGGTCGAGCCACGAGCTGGATGACGCCCCACGGGCAGTCGACCGCCCAAGCGGCCAGGGTGGTTCCTGCGCGGCAGATCGCGAGCGCCCGGGCGAAGGCGACGATCCCGCCGGCGGGGTCGTGCAGTCGCGGGCGCGACTCCTGGCGGGCCGCCGGGTGCACCGCGAGCCCGAGTCCGTGTGACGGCGTGCCGTCGTCGGTGGCATCGCCGGCGGGCACGAGCTGCACCGCCAACGCCCGGCAGACGGGGTCGCCCTGCGGGTTGCCCACCGGATCGAGCGCGGGCTCCTCGTCCCAGTCGGTGGCCACGAGCCAGGCGGCGGTGCATTCGGGATCGCCGTGGAGGAGCAGCGTGGTGGCGGCCAGCAGGCCCTCGGCGAGCGCGTCGGGGCCGCCACCCACGCCGAGGTGAGGCCCGTGCATGCCCAAGGCCACGCTCACCGCCCCGGCCACCGAGTGCAGCGAGCACTGCGGCACGACGTGCGGGGACACGGTGACCGCCCCACCCGCCGGCAGTTGGGCGAGCGTGCGGGCGGCCGCCAGGCGACCCGACTGGCAGGGTGCCGCGACGACGGCGTGCCGCGACAGATCGGGTTGCGGAGGACCGGCGGCGAGCGCCGCGAGCACCGCATGGAGGCCGACGACGGTGTGCTCGTCGGCGTGGCGGAGGAAGCGGTTTGGGATCGGGGGGGCGCCGGCGGGCGCGGCGCGGCTGCGGAGGTCGCCCAGCGCCGAAGCTCGGCACTCGACGAGCCCGTGGCCGGCGACCCTGCAGCCGGCTGGTGTGGCCGGCCGGCTGGACGACTGGTGGTTCATGACGCTCCCCTGGGCGAGCCGGCGCCGTTCGTCAGGCGGCCTGCCGCCCGGCCTTGGCGGCCAACTTCTCCTCGAGCACGTCGAGCATGTCACCGACGGTCGCGATGCGCTCGAGGAGTTCGGTCTCGATTTGGATGCCGAAGCGGCTCTCGACGTGGAGCACGAGGCCCGCCATGTCGAGCGAGTCGAGGTTGAGGCCCTCCCGCAGCGAGGTTTTCTCGGCGAGTTCGGGATAGGTCTCACCAGTCTCCTTCTCGAGCAGTTCGAGCACGACGGCCGACAGTTCCGGACGGTTCATGGGCAAGCACTCTCCTCGGGCATTCGGGCGGGCAGGCGAAGCCGCCGCGGGGAGGGGGAAGGTAGCGGAGCGTGTCGGATGGGCGAAGACCAAAAACCGGGGATAAACTGGGGCCTTGCCGGGGATCGCCGCCCGGTCGCCCCGGAATCCGTCCTCGATGCCAGCGGCCGAATCCACCCTCCCCCGGTTGCTCCGGCCGCTGGCCGCGCTCACCGGCGCCTACACGGGGCTGCTCGTGTTCGCGACGCACTACCCCAAGCCCGAGCAACTCCTGGGCACGAATCTCCCGTCCGACAAGACGCTCCACTTTCTCGCCTATGGAGCCCTGGGGCTGCTGGCGGCGGCGCTGGTGGCGGTTTCGGGTCGGTGGTCGGGGCGGCGCGTCGCCGCGCTGGCGGCGGGCCTGGTGGCCTTCGCGGCGATCGACGAGGTCACCCAGCCCTGGTTCGGCCGCTTCGCCGAACCGCTCGACTGGGTCTACGACCTGATCGGACTGGCGGCCGGCATCGCCGCCGTCGTGGCGTTGAAGGCCATCCTCAGACCATCGATCGCCAGGCCCGGAGGGCCGGGTTAGCGTGAGCCGATGGCGGTCGGCCCAGGCAAGGTCGGCAGGATGCCGAGCCTTGCCGGGGAACTAGAAGTTCGGCGTGGGCGCCCGGTAGTCGGCGATCCGCACGCTCTTGAACCAGTCGATCGTCTTGGCGAGGCCTTCCCGCAGGGGCACGGTCGGCTCCCAGCCGAGATGCCGCTTGGCGAGCGTGATGTCGGGCCGCCGCCGCTCGGGATCGTCGACCGGCAGTGGCTTGTCGACCAGCGGCGACCTCGAGCCGGTGAGTTCGAGCGTGAGTTCGGCGAGCTGGCGGATCGTGAACTCCCCCGGGTTGCCGAGGTTGACGGGGCCGACGAGGTCATCGGTCCCGTTCATCATCCGGATCATGCCTTCCACGAGATCGTCGCGGTAGCAGAAACTCCGCGTCTGGGTGCCGGAGCCGAAGATCGTGATCGGCTCGCCGGCCAGCGCCTGGCGGATGAAGTTCGAGACCACCCGGCCGTCGAAGGGGTGCATCCGCGGGCCATAGGTGTTGAAGATCCGCACGATCCGCACGTTGACGCGGTTGTGACGGTGGTAGTCCATGAACAGCGTCTCGGCCGCCCGCTTCCCCTCGTCGTAGCAGGCCCGCGGACCGATCGGGTTGACCGAGCCGCGGTAGCTTTCCGGCTGCGGGTGCACCTCGGGGTCGCCGTAGACCTCGCTCGTCGAGGCCTGGAGGATCTTGGCCCGGCAGCGGCGGGCCATGCCGAGCAGGTTGATCGCCCCCATCACCGAGGTCTTCATCGTCTTGATGGGGTTGTATTGATAGTGGCCCGGGGCGGCGGGGCAGGCGAGGTTGTAGATCTCGTCCACCTCGAGCCAGAGCGGATGGATGATGTCGTGGCGGACGAGCTCGAAGTTGGGCCGTTCCAGCAGGCCGGCCACGTTCGACTTCTGGCTCGTGAAAAAGTTGTCGACGCAGATCACGTCGTGCCCCTCGGCGACGAGCCGCTCGCAGAGGTGGCTGCCCAGAAACCCGGCGCCGCCGGTGACGAGGATCCGCTTGATGCTGGACATGGGCCGCGGCGGGGCAGGGGCGGGGAGACTCCACACGGCCTCCACCGGCTGGTAGTGTAATGTCCGGTCGTGCGGCCGCCGTGCCTGCCGACCCACCCCGGGGAGCCAGCATGACCACGCCGCTCAATCGTCGTACCGTTCTCGCCGCGGGAGCGGCCGCCATCGGGGCGGCCGTCCCCTTCACCACCGCCACCCAGGGAGCCGCCGCCATGGCCGACCGCAAGGGCCGGATCAAGCAGTCGATCGTGTTCTGGTGCTTCAACGTCGCCGGCGACAAGTGGGATATCGAGAAGACCTGCCAGGTGGCGAAGGATCTCGGGGTCCCGTCGATCGAGCTGGCCGATCCTGCCGCCTGGCCGACCATCAAGAAGCACGGCCTCACCTGCGCGATCGCCCCCAACGGCATGCCCGGGGCTCCGTTCATGCGAGGCCTCAACAACCCGCGCTACCACGCGGAGGTGATCGCCCGGACGGGCGAGATGATCGACGCCTGTGCCGAGGCGGGCTTCCCGGCCGTGATCGCCTTCACGGGCTTCAAGTGGCGGGACGCCGAAGACCCGAAGAGCGGCGAGATCTCGCTTGAGGAGGGTGCCGACAACTGCGTCAAGGCGCTGAAACAGCTCGCCGCCCACGGCGAGAAGAAGGGCGTGACGGTCTGCCTCGAGCACCTCAACACCCGCGACGACTCGCACCCGATGAAGGGTCACCCGGGCTATCAGGGCGACGACGTCGACTACGTGGCCAACATCATCCGCCGCGTGGGCAGCGAGCGCGTGAAGATGCTGTTCGATATCTACCACGTGCAGATCATGAACGGCGACGTGATCCGCCGGATCGAGCAGTGCAAGGACGTGATCGGCCACGTCCACACCGCCGGCAATCCCGGCCGGGCCGAGCTCGACGACAACCAGGAGATTCTCTACCCGCCGATCATGCGGAAGCTCCTGGAGATCGGCTACAAGGGCTACGTCGGGCAGGAGTTCATCCCCACCCGCGACCCGCTCGCCGGCCTCAAGCAGGCCGTCGCCCTCTGCGACGTCTGACTTCACGGCTGCAGGGGCATCCATGCCCCCTGCAGCCTGAGCGGCCCTCCGGCCTTCGGCCGCGGCCGCCGGCCGCACCTCCGGGCGGCCGTGTTCGTGCGCCGGGTGGCGCGCGGCGTTCGTTCAGACGAATCGAGGGTTGGCTTCGTCACGGCCTTGCGTTGGACAAAAACCCCCCGGCTCGCGCCTGCGGCAGTCGCGACGCTGCAGTCACGGCCGGGCGAGCACGATCCTCACGTCGGCCACGTTCGTGCCGGTGGGCCCGGTGACGACGAGGCCGCCGGCTGCCTCCAAGAGCGGCAGCGCGTCGCAGCGGGCCGCCGCGGCGGCGGGGTCGAGCCCGAGTTCGCGAATCCGCGTGACGACACCCGCATCGGCGAGGCCCCCGGCGGCCGTGGTCGGGCCGTCTTCGCCATCGGTGCCGAGGCTGGCGACGAGGAGCCCCGGCGGCCAAAGCGCCCCTGAGACCAGCCGATCGGCGAGCGTCGCGACCACGGTCTGCTGGTTGCGGCCCCCACGCCCGTGATCGGCCGGTAGCCGCACGACCGCTTCGCCCCCCTCGATGATCGCTCGCGGCCGACCGTCGGCCGCAGTGGCCTCGACGAGCGCCAGCCCTTCGTGGGCCAGCCGTCGGCCCAGGTGCTCGGCCGGCTCGCTCGTTCCCGGAGCGGCGGGGCGGATGGTGACCTGATAGCCAAGCCGCTCAGCCGCCTGCGCGGCGGCCTCCACCGCGGTGGCGTTCGTGCCGAGGAGCACGTGTTCCACGCGGCAACCATGGGGCGTCGTCCAAGATCCCGCGCACGCGCCCGTCGCCGAGCGGTCAGCCGGGGCGGCGGCGGAATCCGCGCGGGGAGCCTCCGCGCGCAGCCTGGCCGTGAAGGAGGGAGCGACGTCCCAGGCACCAAACCGCTCGAGCACGTCGAGCGCCGACGCCGCGGGCGCGGCCACGGGCATGCACGGCCCCGACGCGATGACCCTGAGCGGGTCGCCGATCACGTCGGAGAGCACGAGCACGAGCAGCCGGCCGGCCGTGCAGGCCCTCGCCAGGCCGCCGCCCTTCACGTCGCTCGCCGCCTGCCGCACGACGTTCAACTCGGTGATGTCGGCGGCCGCGCCGGAGAGAAACCTCGTGACGGCGATCTTGTCCTCGAGCGTGACGCCCTGCCGCGGCGCCGCGAGCAGCGCAGAGCCGCCTCCGCTGACGACCGCCACGGCCAGGTCGTCGGGGCCCAACGTCGCGACGAGTGCCAGCATCTCCCGCGTCGCCGCCACGACCGCGGGCGTGGGCAGGTTCTCGGCGGGCGGCCTGGTCTCGCGGATCTCGACCCCGCCAAGCCGTCGGCCCGAACCCCCCGGCACGCTCACGACGCCCCTGATTCGCTCGGCCGCGACGCCGCCGGCCGCCAGCACCTCGACGAGCCCCGCCGCCATACCGGCCGCGGCCTTGCCGCCCCCCACGATCGCGATTCGGCCCCGGCCGACCGCGAGCGGCGGGGCGAGCGGGCGGCCGTCGACCAGCAGCTCTCCGGCGACCATCGCGACCCGTCGTGCCACGAGCGGCCCGGGCCGCACCGCGGCGAGCGCCGCGTCACGGACCACCGCCAGGTCTTCGCGCAGGCGAGTGATCTGGCCCGTCATTCGTCACGGATGCCGGGGAAGTTCTTGGGGTCGAAACGGGAGAGGTCGATCCCGCCGCGGCCCTCCTCCTCCAGGAGCTTCATCCGCATCTCCAGCCGCTCGAGCCGGCGGGCCAGCATGGCCGGCGACTCCTGCGCGGGCGCGGCCGCCTGCACGCGGGGCACGGCCGGATAGCCGAGTTGCCGCTGGAGCGCCGCAAAGAAGAACAGCGGATCCTTGCCACGGTTGGCCCGCGCGATCCGTCCCTCCTTCTCGCCGAACAGGATCGCCCGGTCGGGGGCGGGCTCCGCGCGGCCGGCCAGGAGCGCGTCCCGCTTCTCGAGCCGCCAATACTCCGGGCTCCGCACGAAGACGAGGTCGGCCAGGTCGATCAGCCCCACCTGCCGGGCCACGGTGGTGATCCAGGCCTTCCAGTCGGCGTCGAAGATGTCGTCGTCGGCCGTGGCGGCGAGGCCCCGGCCGTAGTCGAGCCGGTTTCGCGACAGGCACTCGAACCGGTAGAAGAACAGCCCCTGCGGCGTCACCCCCTCGGCCCGGTAGGCCGCCTCCCGCTCGAGCATCGCCAGCGCCGTGCGGATGTCGAACCTGCCCCCCTCTTCCTCCGCCCTGGCCATCACGAAGGTCTGGAAGGCGGTGAAGTAGTGGGGCAGCCGCGCCAGCGCCGTCGAGAGCGTGCCGACCAGCTTGAGCTCGCCGACGAGGTAGTCGATCGCCAGGGGCAGCTTCGAGGTCGCGAGCACCTCCTGGCCGATCGCGGCGAGCGCCTCCTGGGCGGCCACGCCGGCTACGATCCGCTCTCCGAACGACCGGAACAAATAGGTCTGTTCGATGTATTCCTCGCGGTCGAGCATGGGCGGCCTGCGGAAAAAGGGGAGGCGGCCGAAGAACGGCGGTCGGCGACCCGCACCGTCATCCTATAATCATCGAGGTGGCGTCACAGGGATCGCCGCCCCGCCCGAACCCGCCAGCGCACCATGCCACCCCGCTTCTCCACGATCGACGCCGCCGTGGCGGCCATCGCCCGCGGCGAGGTCGTGGTGGTCGTCGATGCCGAAGACCGGGAGAACGAGGGCGACTTTGTCTGCGCGGCCGACGCCGCCACGCCGGGAATCGTGAACTTCATGATCAGCCGCGGCCGCGGCCAGGTCTGCCTCTCGATCCTGCCCGACGTGGCCCGGCGGCTCGAGCTGCCGATGATGTGCGAGACCAACTCCACGCCGCTGGGCACCGCCTTCACGGTTCCCGTGGACCACGTCTCCGCCCGCACCGGGATCACCGCCGCCGAGCGGGCCACCACGATCGCGGCGATCCTCGATCCGGCGAGCAGGCCCGCCGACTTCGTCCGCCCCGGCCACCTGTTCCCGCTCGTGGCCAAGGAGGGGGGCGTGCTTCGCCGCGCCGGCCACACCGAGGCGGCCGTGGACCTCGCCCGGATGGCCGGTCGGCCGCCGGCCGGCGTGCTCTGCGAGATCCTCGACGCCGAGGGGAACCGCGCCGACCGCGACACGCTGTTCGCGATCGCGGCCGAGCACGGCCTCGAGATCATCTCGATCGAGGAGTTGATCCGCCACCGCCGTTCCCGCGAGAAGCTCGTCGAGCGGATCGCCGAGGCCGACCTGCCCACGACCTACGGCCGCTTCCGGATCATCGGCTGCGGGGTCAAGTTCGAGTCCCAGCAGCCGATCGTGCTCGTGCTCGGCGACCCGACGAAGGTGGCCGCGCCGCTGGTGCGGCTTCACTCGTCCTGCTTCACGGGCGACCTGCTCGACAGCCTGCGATGCGACTGCGGCGACCAGCTCCACATGGCCCTCGACATGATCGGCCGCGAGGGCACGGGCGTGCTCGTCTACCTGCCCCAGGAGGGCCGGGGCATCGGCCTGGTGGAGAAGATCAAGGCCTACGCGCTTCAGGATCAGGGGCTCGACACCGTCGAGGCCAATCTGGCGCTCGGCTACAAGGCCGATGCCCGCGATTACGGCATCGGCATCCAGCTGCTCAAGGACCTCGGCCTCTCGAAGGTTCGGCTGCTCACCAACAACCCCAAGAAGACCGACGCCTTCATCTACGGCGGCTTCGACCTGGAGGTGGTCGACCAGGTGCCGATCCTGCCGCCGGTCAACGAGCACAACGAGCGGTATCTCGCCACGAAGCGGGAGAAGCTCGGCCACCGGTTCCCC
>CAXNGP010000040.1:0-10662 GCA_964201845.1 Pirellulales bacterium | reverse complement strand
CCTCGCTACGCCTTCCAGGCTTCGCTCGGTTTCCTACGCCGTCTCGATTGGCATGGGCAACCCCTCGCGGGCCACGTGTTGCTGGGGTTCATGGGCATCGTTTTCGGGCTGCTCGCCAGCTTCCCCGCTCACGCCGCCGATTGGCCGGATTGGCGCGGGCCGATGCAGGATCGGCACTACCAGGGGCCGCCGCTCGTGACGTCCTTCGACCCGGAGTCAGGTGAGAACGTCCGCTGGACGCACGACGAGGGGGGCATCTCGACGCCCGTGCTCATGGGGGGCCGGCTGTACACGCTTGTGCGACACAAGCCCGACACGGCCGAGGAGGCGGAGAAGGTGATCTGCCTCGACGCCCGCACCGGCAAGAAACTGTGGGAGAACGTGTTCAACGTCTACCTCTCCGACGTGCCGGCCGAGCGGGTGGGCTGGTCGTCGGTGGTGGCCGATCCGGCAAGCGACACCGTGTTCGCCCACGGCGTCTGCGGCGTGTTCACCGCGATCGACGCCGCGACCGGCAAGACCAAGTGGCAGCGCAGCCTGCACGAGGAGTTCGGATTTCTCTCGACCTACGGCGGTCGCACGAACGTGCCGGTCGTGTTCGAGGATCTGGTGATCGCCAGCGCCGTCGTCACGGGCTGGGGCGACACCGCCCGCCCGGCGCACCGCTTCCTGGGAATGGACAAGGCCACCGGCGAGGTCCGCTGGATGAACGGCACCAAGGAACTCCCCGAAGACACGACCTACAGCACGCCGTCGCTGGCCATGCTCGACGGGCAGGCCGCGCTGGTGTTCGGCTCGAGTGACGGGAGCGTCTGGAACTTTCAGCCGCGCACCGGAAAGGCCGTCTGGAACTTCAGCCTCTCCCGGCGCGGCATCAACACGCCGCCGCTGGTGACCGGCGACACGGTCTACATCTCGCAGTCGGAGGAGAACCTCGACAACACCTCGATGGGCTCGGCGACGGCCTTCAAGGGAATGGGCAGCGGCGCGATTCCCCCCACGAGCGCGATCTGGCAGAAGAAGGGCGTGATGGACGGCCGCTCGATGCCGGTGGTGCTCGACGGCCGGGTCTGGTTCGTCGAGGACGGCGCCAAGGTCCACGTCTTCGACCAGGCGACGGGGGCGCCCGCCGGCCGGCCACAGAAGCTCCTGGGCACGATCGTCCGCGGCAGCCCGCTGGTCGCCGACGGCAAACTCTACGTCTGCTCGACGAGCGGCTTCCACGTGCTCGAGCCGACCCGCGACGGCTTCAAGTTCGCTCATCGGATGAGGCTCGACGAGGAGGACGAGGTCACGGCCTCGCCGATCGCGGCCGACGGGCTGCTCTACCTCGTGACCGGCGCCCGGATCTACTGCCTGGGCCCGAAGGCTGCCGCTGCGGCCGCCTCGGGCCCGCCCGCCACGCGGGTCGCGGAGGTGTCGGCAGCCACGAAGGGGCAGCCCGGCGAGCCGGCCTGGGTGCAAGTGGTGCCCGCCGAGGCCCAGATCGCGGCCGGTGAGACGCTGCCGCTGAAGGTGCGGCTCTACGACGCCGCCGGCCGGTTCGTGAAGGAATCGCCGGCCGAGTTTTCCGCGACGGTCGGCAGTATCGCCGCCGACGGCCGCTACACCGCGCCGGCGGACACTCCGGCCGGGGCGATCGTGACGGCGAAGGTGGGCGATCTCGAGGGCAAGGCACGGATCCGCTCGATGCCGCCGCTCCCCTGGAGGTTCGACTTCGAGGAGATCCCACTCGCCGCCGATCCCAAGACCGGCCTGATGAAGGGCGAGCCTCCGCTGCCCTGGATCGGGATGCGGTATCGCCACGCGGTCCGCGAGGTGGACGGCTCGAAGTGCCTCGTGAAGGTGACCACGATTCCCAAGGGGACCCGGAGCCAGGGCTGGATCGGGCCGATCGGGCTCCACGACTATTCCATCCAGGCCGACCTACGGGCCGCGGAGAGCGGCGTGGGGGCGCCCGGCGACCCGGCCACGCCCACGACCGCCAGCGATGCCGACGCGTTCACGAAGGCCTTCGGCACGGCTAGGGCCCTGGAGAAGGCGCGGATGCCCGACATGGGGCTGATCGCCCAGCGGTACACACTCGATCTCATGGGCGCGGCGCAGCAACTGCAGCTCCGCTCCTGGCCGCCGCAGGTGGCCACCCACTTCTCGAAGACCATTCCATTTCCCTGGGAAGCGGGCCGCTGGTACACCATGAAGTTCGAGGCTCGCACGCGGGACGGCGCGGCGGTGCTGCGGGGCAAGGTCTGGCCGCGGAACGAGCCCGAGCCGGAGGCCTGGACGATCGAAGCGGTCCACGAGGCCGGCAACCTCCAGGGCAGCCCCGGCTTCTTCGGCAACTCGAAGGATTCAGAAATCTTCATCGACAACGTCTCCGTGGAGGCCATGAAATGACCCTGCCCGTGCGCCGCGCCGCATCCTTTGCCCTGCTGGTCGGCCTGGCCGGCCCGCTGGCCGCCGCCGACTGGAACCAGTGGGGCGGCTCGCCCCAGCGCAACAACACGCCCCAGGCCACGAACCTGCCGGTGGAGTGGGCGCCGGGCGAGTTCGACTACGACACGGGGGCCTGGCAGTCGGAGTCGAGCCAGAACGTGGCCTGGGTGGCCCCGCTGGGGAGCCAGTCCTACGGCAACCCGGTCGTGGCCGGCGGCAAGGTCTACGTGGGCTCCAACAACGGCAAGGGCTGGCTGAAGCGGTATCCCCCCGCGACCGATCTGGGCTGCCTCCTCGCCTTCGACGTGAAGGACGGCTCGTTCCTCTGGCAAGACTCGAGCGAGAAGCTGCCCACGGGCCGCGTCCACGACTGGCCGCTCCAGGGAATCTGCTGCGCACCCATGGTCGAAGGGGATCGGCTCTGGTACGTGACCAGCCGCGGCGAGGTGAAGTGTCTCGACACCGAGGGCTTCCGCGACGGCGAGAACGACGGGCCCTACAGCGGCGAGAAGGTCGTGGCTGACGACGAGGCCGACGTGGTCTGGGTGCTCGACATGATGAAGCAGCTGGGCGTCTCACAGCACAACATGTGCTCCTGCAGCGTCACCGGCCACGGCGACTGGCTGTTCGTGATCACCGGCAACGGCGTGGACGAGGGGCACATCAACCTCCCCAACTTCTCCGCCCCGAGCTTCCTCTGCGTCGACAAGCGGGACGGCAAGCTGCTCTGGGCCGACGGCTCCCCCGGCGCGAATGTGCTCCACGGCCAGTGGTCGAGCCCGGCCTTCGCCGAGATCGATGGCGTGCCGCAGGCGATCTTCGGCGGCGGCGACGGCTGGGTCTATTCCTTCGACGCCCGCGGCGAGGATGGCAAGGCGAAACTCCTCTGGAAGTTCGACTGCAACCCGAAGGTCTCGAAGTATTCGCTCGGCGGCCGCGCCGACCGCAACCACATCATCGGCACGCCGGTCGTCTACGACGGCCTGGTCTACATCGCCGTCGGCGAGGATCCCGAGCATGGCGAGGGGGTCGGCCACCTGTGGTGCATCGACCCCACGAAGCGGGGTGACGTCTCGAGCGAGATCGCCGTCAGCCTCAAGGATCCGAACACCCCCCTGCCCCACCGCCGCAACCAGGCGGTGATCGAGGAGGATGGCGAGGTGGCCCGCCCCAACCCCAACTCGGCGGCCAAGTGGCACTACCCGGGCGTCGACGCCGACGGCGACGGCAAGCTCTCCTTCGAGGAGACGATGCACCGCACCTGCGGCACCGTGGCGATCCAGGACGGCCTGCTCTTCGTGGCCGATTTCAGCGGGCTGTTCCACTGCCTCGACCTGAAGACCGGCAAGCCGCACTGGACCCACGACATGCTGGCCGCGAGCTGGGGCTCGCCGCTGATCGCCGACGGCAAGGTCTACATCGGCGACGAGGACGGCGACATGACGATCTTCGCCGTCTCCCCCGAAATGAAGATCCTGGGCGAGATCAACATGGGCAACAGCGTCTACTCCACGCCGATCGCCGTGGGCGACACGCTCTACATCGCCAACAAGAGCCACCTGTTCGCGATCAAGGAGGGGGCCAAGCCGCTCCGGAAGTGATGCTGATGGTCGAATGGAGGGGTGTGGTGCGATCGGTGGCATGGACAGTCGGTTGGCTTGGTGCCCCACCGTCCCCGGGCTCGCGCCCGGGGCTTCTCTCCGCCATGCAAGCCCCCGGCGCAAGCCGGGGGACAGCATCCATGGCCCGCGCGGGGTTGCCCGTGCCAAGCGAGCGGCGTTGCTGGCCGAGCGAAGCCGACCAATCCGCCCGCGGCGGATCGGTGCCCGTGGTGAAAGCGAGGCCAGCATCGAGCGACCGGAGCACAGGATGTGCGCAGGGAGCGTCCGGCGAGCTGGCACGGGCAACCCCGAGCCACGCAGGACGTTGCCTCCTTGCAACGCTCGTCGCGGCGCTGCTCGCGCTGCCGACGACCGCCGCCGAGCCCGCGACGCCCCAGGCGGCCGTCGAGGCGGCGAAGCGGGTGCTCGTGCTGGGCGACTCGATCACCCATGCCGGCGGCTGGGTGGCCGACCTCGCCGCCTGGATGGAATACCGGGGGCTCGACGCCGAGGTGATCAACTGTGGCCTCCCGAGCGAGACGGTCTCGGGGCTCTCCGAGGACGGTCACGCCGGCGGGAAGTTTCCCCGGCCCGATCTCCATGAACGACTCGACCGGGTGCTCCGGCTCGTGCGGCCAAACGTCGTCCTGGCCTGCTACGGCATGAACTGTGGCATCTATCTGCCGCTCGACGAGGGGCGGCTCGCGAAGTTCAAGGACGGCATGGAGCGGCTGCACGCGGCGGCCGAAAAGGCCGGGGCCACGATCATCCACCTCACGCCACCTCTCTACGGCGGCCCGCCGGGCAAGCCGGGGCCGGCCGGCCCCGTCGACTACGACGCCGTGCTCACGGCCTACTCGGAGTGGCTCGTCTCCAAGCGGGCCGACGGCTGGCTCGTGATCGACGTGCACGGGCCGATGAAGCGGGCGTTGGAGGAGCGGCGGAAAAAGGATCCCAACTTCAGTTTCGCCGGTGACGCCGTGCATCCCGGCGACGAGGGCCACTGGGAAATCGCCCGGGCCGCGATCGCCGGTCTGGGAGACGAAGCCGCCGCTGCGAACCCCGACCTGCCCGAGGTGCTCGCCGCGTTCCTACCGGACGTGACCAAGCGGATGCAGCTGCTCCGCGATGCGTATCTGGCGGCGGCCGGCCACCTGCGACCCGGCATGAAGCCCGGGCTGCCGCTGCCGGAAGCCGAGGCCCAGGCGGCCCTGATCACCGCCTCGCTCCGCGACCGGCGGCTGCAACTTCGCGGCCGCAAGCACCAAAGCGGCGAGTGGCGCATATCGATCGAGTGGCCGCGACCCAAGGTCGTGGCGCCAGGCCCGGCGCCCGCCGGCCCTGCCCCCGCGCCGGCCGACGCGATCCTGCTCTTCGACGGCTCGACCATGGATGCCTGGAACAACGCGGGCACCTGGAAGGTCGCCGACGGCGTCGTGACGGTCGGCCAGGGCATGATCGAGTCGAAGCAGGGCTTCGGCGACTGTCAGTTGCACCTCGAGTTCCGGATGCCGGCCCCCGCCACGGGCAAGGGCCAGGGCCGAGGCAACTCGGGCGTGTTCCTGATGGGGCAGTACGAGATCCAGGTGCTCGACTCCTTCGAGGACGGCACCGACGGCCCGCTCACCTATCCTGACGGCCAGTGCGGCGCCCTCTACAAGCAGCAGCCGCCGGCCGTGAACGCCTGCCGCGCTCCGGGCGAGTGGCAGACCTACGATATCCTGTTCACCCGGCCGCGGTTCACCGCCGCGGGACTGGTCGCGAAGCCCGGCCGGGTCAGCGTGGTCCACAACGGCGTCGCGATCCACGCCGACACCGTGATCAAGGGCCCCACCGCGTGGCACGATCCCCCCGCCTACAAGCCGCACCCCGACGCCCTCCCGATCCGGATCCAGGACCACGGCAACCCGGTGCAGTTCCGCAACATCTGGGTACGGCCCATCGAGCCGGTGGTGCCATAAAAGCCCCCGTGCGCGAGCACGGGGGATGACGCCTGCCACCCCGTTGGGCATGGCGTTCAATCTCATTCGGCATGGCAGGCGTCATCCCCCCGGCTTGCGCCGGGGGGCTTCTATTGGGCCGCGCGGTGTTGCCCGTACCATCTCGCGTTACGGCTGCAATGCCATCCCTGGCCATTGCCGCCTTACAGGGCGGCCGTGTTCGTGCGCGGTTGCGGCGCGTGGTGTTTGTTCAGACGACTCCGCGCAGCAGTCTGTCTCCTCCTCCATGGTGCGCGACGTTCCCTCCTTGCTTACCGTTCGACTGCAAGGGGGTGCCCGTGTCCCAGGAGCAGGCCTTGGCGGCAAGCGAAGCCAGGAGGGCGAGAGCGCAGCCGGCATGGAGTGAGCGGAGGGCAGGATGCCCGCAGCGAACGTCCGGCGACGGGACAGGGGCAGCCCCGAGCCCGCACGCACGAGGCTCTGAGGGAGCGTCCGGCGAGATGGCACGGGCCACCCCGAGCTCACGGAAGCCGGTCAACCGGGCAACGCGTCGCGGATCGCGGCGAGTTCCTCGGTCGCGACGCGGTCGACCGCGTCGAGGCGGCCGGCGCGGCGGTACCAGTAGCGGGCGTTGCCGGCGTCGCCCTCGATCTTGTGGAGCACCGCGTGGATCCAGCAGGCCGTCGGATCGGTCTCGTCGGCCTGAACGATCTCGTGGGCCTCCTCCCAGGCCCCGGCGAGCGCCCTGTCGACGGCGGAGCGGAGCTCGGCGGGCGTCATGGCTGCGCGAGGACGAGCGATCCCGGGCTGGTTCCGCTCTCAGCCGCCGACTCGAAGGTCACGCCGCCGTGCACGACCGGCTCGGTGGAGAGAATCCGCTCTTCGATGATCACCTCGCCGGGGACCATCTCACCCTGAATCACCCGCTCGTGGACGATGCCGCCGTCGATGACCGACTCGTACACGACCGGATCGGCCTTCCGCCAGCCGACGGCCAGCCAGCCGTCCTTGCGGGCCTCGAACTGCTCCATCGGCAGCGGACCGGCCGCAGCCAGTTCGCCGGGCAAGTCGAGCGGCTTGATCTCGATCACCTCGTCGAACACCTTGTTGAATCGCTTCTGGAGGATGCCGCGCAGCGAGGTCTGCTGGATGGAGAGCTTCTTGCCGCCCCCCGGCACGAAGTCGGGCGGGTAGATCTGCACGTCGCCGTCACGAACGAGCCGGTGCCGCCCCGCTTCGGACTCGATCCGGTAGGTCGCCCAGACGTCCATCGCGTCGAACTCGCGGTCGCCGGAGGTGTAGCCGCTGCCCCGCACGGTCAGCCGGACCGTCCCGTCGCCGATCTTCAGCTCCACGGGCTTGCGCTTGGCGAAGGTGATCGACCACGGCGGCTGATCCTGCTCGCTCTCGAGCGACTCGGGAACCGCGCGGCCGGCCTTCTTCAGCTCCTCCTCGAGCCGCTCCTTGGTGAGCGTGCGGCCGGCCAGTTCCTGCTCGGCCAGGTTGTTGAAGAACGACTGGTGGAGGCGGGCCGACAGCACGGCGTCGGAGTCGACCGCGGGCGGCCGGCTGAAGGCGGCCACCTGATCGGCCAGCGATTTGCGGGCCGTAACGTACATCCGCCGGTCATCGGTATTGAGGTGGAGCATCTCGGGATACCAGCCGCGATCCATCAGCCGGTGGCGGAACTTCGTCTGGTAGTCCCGCGAAGCCTGGGCGATCGGCTCGGCCGTCTGGGCCTCGAACTGGCTGCGCACCCGATCCCGGGCCCGCTCCGTCGAGATCGCCTCGGCCCGGGGCCGCATCTCCGCCACCTTGCGGCTGGCGATCTTGCGGATGATCCGCTTGCCGAACGCGGCACTCACGCCGATCCCCTCGGTCTTCGTGTCGACATCGGCGGAGACCTCGACCGGCAGCGCGGTCACGCCGTACTCGTCGATCAGGACCCGCTTCGAGGCGTTGATCGTGGTCGTGCCGAGCGTGTGGACGGTGACCGGCCCCTGGCCGCCCCGCGTCCGCGAGTGGTTGGTGGCGTCGAGCCGCAGATCCACCACGGCCCGGTCGAGCGACGGTAGGAAGTCGAGCGTGACGAAGCCGGTGGTGTGACCGGTGCCGCGAACCCGGGTTCCGAGCACGACGTCGTTGACGGGCGCCGTCTCGTCGACCACGCGGTTCACGCCCCGGCCGAGCAGGCTCTCGTCGACCTCGAGCAGGAGATTGGGACGCCCCACGGCCCGGCGGATCCGCTGGACTACGCCCGGGGCCTGCCCCGACTCCTCGAGCCTGGCCAGGATCGGCCCGACCGGCTCGAGCGGCTCGGGGGTGCCGGCAGCACCGGCCGAGGCCACCGCGGCGGCGAGTTGCTCGAGTCGTCGCCCGTAGACCTCGTCCGCCTTCGGGTTCTTGGCCGTGCCGACCGCCTCGAGATAGCCCCCGAGCGCCCGCCGGACGGCGGCGAAGCGGCCCAGTTCGAGCCCCTCCGCACCGGAGTCGAACCGCCGATAGAGCCTAGCCAGCGTGTCCACGTCAGCGTTCTTGGCCGAGGCCGCCTGCTGCTCGAGCGTGGGCCAGTCGAGATACGCCCGCCAGCCCTCGCCGCTCCGGCTGCGGCTCAGCAGCGCGTCGAGCGGGCCGAGCGCCTCGCGCAGTTTGGCGGCGGCGGTCACCAGCCGGCTGTCGCTCACCGGCTCGAAGGCGGGTGGTGTCCCCAACGGATTGGAGGCCAACGGCTCGAGTTCACTTGCTTCCATCCAGCCGGCCATGAGCGTTACGGCCATGACCGACAGGAGGCCGGCAAACCGGCTGAGCGCGGGGTTCGGCTGGCGGTTCCGGGAGCACGTCATGGAAAACCTTGCGGGTCGTAGGGGTTGTCGCGACATCGTGTCGGAGCGTCGGAGTGTAACGCCTGGCCCGGGGCGGGCTCCAATCGGCCTGGATGGCCCGGCAAAAGGCCCCTTCTCGCGGGCTCAACCCGGGAAGGCGTCGGCCGACGGTCGATGCTCCGTGGCCGGCAGCACGAAGATCTTACCGTCGCCCATCCGGCCGGTGCGGGCGGCGGCCGTGATCCGCTCGATCACCTCCGCCACCCGGGCGTCGTCGACCCAGAGCTGGATTTCGACTTTCGGGAGGAAGGCCAGCGAATACTCGCTCTCGCCGTATTGGTCGAGGTAGCTCTTCTGCCGCCCGTAGCCTTTCACCTCCCGCACGGTGCAGGCCTCGAGCGGCGCGAGCTTGAGCGCCTCGAGCACTCGCTCCGCCAGAAACGGCTTCACGACGGCGATGACTTCCTTCATGGGATCGATCTTACCGGACCGGGCGTCGCAGGTGCTGAAGGCTCGGGGTCGCCCATGCCATCTCGCCGGACGCTCCCTACGGGCATCCTGCCCTCCGGTCGCTCGATGCTAGCTCGCTCCGGCATCCTGCCTGCGCTCGCTATCAACGCCGCTCGATTGGCATGGGCGACCCCTCGCAGTCCAACGGTTGACGATGTGGCAAGCGGAAATCGACGGGATTCGTCTGAACGCCCGCGGTGCGCCACAACGCGCACGAACACGGCCGTCCGGAGGTGCGGCCGGCGGGCGGAGGCCCGCCAAGGCAGCAATGGCCAGAGATGGCATTGCTGCCGTAAAGCCACTGCAGGGGGCATGGATGCCCCTGCATCAACTGAAAAAATTCTCGCCGAAGAGGTTCAGCGGCGGCTGGGTCTCGACGGTGATGTCGCCGTTGACCCGCGTCTGGCAGGCTAGTCGCATCGTCTGTTCGTTGCCGATGTAGGCCAGCGAGACCGCGAGCCGGGCCGATTCCATCAGGCCCTTGCGGCTCGCGTTCTCCATGCCCTTGGTGATCAGGACGCGGCAGCTGCCGCACTGCCCGAAGCCGTGGCAGTTGAGAACCTTGTGCACGCCGGGATAGAGCTGAACGCCCGCCCGCAGGGCCTCCGCGCGGAGATTGGCCCCGGCCGGGACCTGGATTTCCTTCTTTTCGCTCGTGAATGTGATCGTGGGCATGGGATTCTCTCGACCGGATGCGGTTTTCCGGCCGATACTGTAGCCGCACGGGCGGGGCACGGCCAGACGGTCGGCCGGCCGCTCGAATCGCGGAGCACCCGGCCATGGCCCAACTGACCCGGCACCAGCAGTCGATCGTCAAGCGGTACTACGACAATCTCGACACCGTCTTGCTCCAGCGGTTGGGCGAGCAGGTGACCGACCTCTACCTGGCCGAGGGGAAAAAGCGGGCCAAGCTCTGGGAGAGCGTGGCCGGGTCGCTCGAGAAACTCGGGGTGCCGAAGTCGCGGATCGAGCACGTCCGCGGCTCCGACGACGCCCGCCAGCTGGCCACCCTCCTGCAGGAGTTGCTGGCGAAGGATTGACCGCGCCGGTCGGCTGCCGCATCCTGTGGGCTTTTCCGCCTCCAGGGTCCAGCCGCATGACCGTCACTCCCTCTCCGGCCCATCCCGACCGTGCGGCCCTCGTCGAGTCGCTCCGCTGGCGGAAGCTGCCCGTCCTGGATGACGGATTCGTGGCGCTCGTCGATTGCATGGGCGACGACGGCAGCGTGGTGCAGGCGGCCCGCGTCAGCTACGGCGAGGGCACGCGGAAGGTGAGCGATGATCGCCAACTGATCCGCTACCTGTTGCGACACGCCCACACCACGCCCTTCGAGATGGCGGAGCTGAAGTTCGT
>CAXNGP010000039.1:0-10776 GCA_964201845.1 Pirellulales bacterium | reverse complement strand
CATCACGCGGGCGGCCAGGGCGCGCCTGTCCGGCTCCTGACGGCCGCACGACCGCTCCATCCCGCAAGCTCACCCGCCCGACCGGTTCCTGGGAGGGCGGCCGCAAGCCGTGTCGGCCGGGCCGCCGAAAAGTGGGACGGGGGGCGGTGCAACCATGCTCGCGATCACGGCCAACTGGGGGATCGGCGACGGCTCGCTCGTGGACTCGCGGGCGGGGCGGGCGGCCGTCTGGCTGGAGGCGATCCGGCGGGCGGTGGTGCGGGCTGGATGGGGCCGCGACGGACGCTACCGGCCGGTCGACCACGTCACCCTCCTCTTTGCCGGCGATACTTTCGATTGGCTGCTCTCCGACCGGTGGGCCGGTAAGGATCGGCCCTGGCACGGCGGAGCCCGGGCCGAGGAGGCCCGAGCGCAGGTCTTCGAGGCCACGGTTCGAGCGGTGCGACCGCTGCTGCGCACGCTGGCCGGATGGGTTCGCCGGGGCTTGCCCGTGGCGGTCGCTACGCCGCGCGGTCGCCCTTCGGAGTGGGCCGATCAGAACACCGCGATCCAGACCGTCCTGCTGGCCGGCGACCGCGACGCCTGGCTCACCGATCACGCTGCCGTCGCCGCCCGGTTCGGGATCGCGACCGGCGAGGAGTGGTCTGACGGCCAACGGCACGTGCGCCATGGCCATGACCTCGATCCGCTGGCTCACCGCGGGGCGGCCGCGGCCTGCCGCGGCGGGCGGCAGCCGACGCTCGCCGAAAGCCTGCGCAGTGACCTCGTGGTTCGGTTTGCGGTGGCCGTCCGAGGCGACACCGAGCTCTGGCCAAGCGTGCGACCGCGGCTGGCGGCGGTTTCTGCCGCGCGGCCGTCGCAGTGGCCCGCCCTGGTCTCGGGCATGACCGGGGAGGATCGGGGGCGCGGGGGCGTCTGGTCGTCTTGGCGGCGGGCGGTCGCCGCCTGGCACGCGGCCGCCGTGCGTGAACTACCCACCTGTGAGACCGAGTTCGACGCCCTGGGCGAACTCGCCGCGTGGCTCGACGGGGCTCGCGGCGAGACCACCGTTCCAGACACGATCCGCAGGCTGGATGGCTCGACTCCCACGCGTCTGGCGGCGTCGGCGATCCTGCCCGGGCCGGCCCAGCCGGATTCGCCGTCGCTGACGTGTCACCGAACCGATGGAGGGGAGTGGGTGGAGCCGCTTGGCGTGGCTCCGCAGGCGCCGCCCGTCGTGGCGATCGGTGCCGGTGCCGCTGGCAGCGGCTTCGTCGATGCGGCATGATGCGGGCTCCGTGAGGAGTCCGCCATGTCCCTGCCCCACGGTGCCGACCTCGAGCGAGGGCTCGTCGAGATCCGCACCACGTTCGGATCGCGACTGGAAGCGTCTGCCTGTGCCGAACGGCTCGTGGCGGGCCGGCTCGCCGCCTGTGTTCAGGTGGACGGTCCTTTGCTCAGCACCTACCGCTGGCGATCCGCCATCGAGACCGCGGAGGAATGGCGGTGCACCTGCAAGACGACGTCGGCGCGACGCGACGCCTGCATCGCCGCACTCGTGGCCCACCACCCCTACCAGACGCCGCAAGTGACGGTCATCCTCATCGAGGCGACCGCCGCCTACGCCGCCTGGGTGCGGGAGAGCGTGGAGGCCTCATGACCGGCATGTGTGGGTCGCCGGGGCCCGTGCTCTACGCGTTCGAGGCGGTGCTCCACCGCTGCCCAAACGATGCAGCAGCCGGCGGCTGGCATACCGACGAGTGGGGCGAGTGGCCGATCCTCGCCGTGCCTCGGGAATCCCTCTCGCAGCCCCTCGCGATCGGCTTCGACGCGGCGGTCGAGCGGCTCGCGCGGCTGCCGCGGATGTTCGTGGAGCCCGACGGCTCGTTCGTCTGGACGAGCCCGGCAGCCGACCACCCTTGGCAGGTCGACGGCAACCTGTTCGAGCGGTCTGGCCGCGTCCTGCTGGTCGACCTCAAGGGGTCCTGTCCGGCGACCGAGTTCGATCGGCTGCTGGGGGCGTTCGGCTGGCCCGAGGAGCCCGCGATGCTCGGCCTCGTCCGGGCAGCCGTGTTTCTCGATCCGGTCACATTTTGCCGGCATGCGGCGGCACGGGGGTCTGCCGGGGACGGGCAAACCCTGCGGCCTCGCTGAGGGACGGTCGTGCCGGTCGTGGCGCCGTCGCCCGGCAGTCGCGTGCTGGCCGGCCGGTGTTCGACGATATGATCCGTTCAGACGTAGGCGACCGGGCGGTCGCCGCGCCGTGGAGGACCGTTCGATGGCTGCGATGGCAGGGGAGTTTCGGCGCTCGGGTGTCCTGGCCAACGGTCTCGCGGTGATGCTCGTCGCCGGGAGCGGTCTGCTCGCCACCGTTCGCGCCGAGCCGGTCATGACGGAGGTGACGGCGTTGGCGCGAGCCTATGGGGCCGGCGTGCACGCCTACTTCTCCGGCGACGCCCAGCGGGCCTACGACGATTTGACGCAGGCGATCGAGGCCGGCACCCGTGATCCGCGGGCCTGGTATTTCCGGGGCCTTGCGGCCCTCAAGCTCGGCCGCCTCGACGAGGCCGAGGCCGACTTTTCGACGGCCGCCACCCGCGAGACCGACGCCGCGGGAGACTGGGCCGTGTCGCGGTCACTCGAGCGGGTGCAGGGGCACGACCGCTTGGCCCTCGAGCGGCACCGCGTCCGCGCCCGGGTCGCCGGGTATGAGCAGCGGCGGCAGGCGGTCGAGCGGCGGTATTCGCAGATCGAATCACTGCAAACGGAAATGTTGCGGGAGCGGCGGCCGGAGGGCACCACTCCTGATCCGTCGGAGAAGTTCGGCGGCGAGGACATTCCCGCCGCACCGATCACCCCGCCTTCCGCCCCCGCGGAGCTAGTGGAGCCGGCGGAACCGACCGACGGCGTTCGCGAGGAGCCCGCCGACGAGGCGCCGGCCGAGGAGATGCCGGCCGAAGAGACGCCCGCCGAGCCACCCATGGCGGAAGAGAGCCCCGAGCCGGAGGCTGTAACAGAGCCGGAGGCTGTAACAGAGCCGGAGGCTGCAACAGAGCCGGAGGCTGTACCCGAGCCGGCGGCCGATACCACGCCTGAAGCAGAATCGACTCCCGACACGGATCCAGCCGACCCTGTCGTGGAGGATGAGAAACCGATGGCGACGGAGGACGCACCCGCCGAGCCTGCCGATGAGCCGATGGCCGAGGACGGCGAAGCCCCTGCTTCGGCCGACGACCCGGGCAGCAAGGTGTTCGACAACTGACAGGCCCGCAGGCTCAGTCTGTCTTCGGTAGGCGGGCCGCCGCTGCGGCCAGCAACGCCCATCCCGCGATCATCAAGACGCCTCCGATCGGCACGATCGCTCCAAGGATCTTGATGCCCGAGAGGGCGAGCGCCGCCAGGCAGCCGCTGAAGATCAACGTGCCGAAGAGAAAGCACACGCCCGCGGCCAGCGAGAGCCGGCAGGGAGGCTGCCGTCGGCCGGCCACGAGCCCCGCGGCGATGAGCCCCAGCGCGTGGTACATGCAGTAGGTGCAGGCCGTCTGCCAGTTGGCCGCTTGACCAGACTCGGCGAGCCTCGCGGCGAGGCCGTGGGCGCCGAACGCGCCCGCCGCGACCGCGATGCCACCCAGCAGGCTCCCGGCTACCAGGCAGCACTTCACCGGAGCGGGCGTCACGGCTGCCTCGTGCCCAGCAGCCGCTCCTCTTCCTCTTCCTGGATGATGATCCGCGGGGTGACCATCAGCATCAGGCTGTCGGTCGTGCGGGCCAGGCCGACGTTCTTGAAGAGTCGGTTGATGTACGGAATCTTCGAGAGGATCGGCACGCCGAACTCGTTGCGGCCCTCACGCAGCCGCTTGATGCCGCCGAGCAGCACCGTGCCGCCGTCGGGCACGCTGACGGTCGTCGTGACCGTGGTGAAGATGAACTCCGGCAACTGGATCGTCGTGCCGTTGGACTGGACCTCGAGCTCCGCGGCCGAAGCCTCGCCGTTGGTCAGGCCCGCCAGACCGTCGACCCCCGGCACGTCGACATCGGCCCCGGACTTCTCGTCACTGCTCTTCGACTTGGTCGACCGCGAGCCCTCGAACTGGAACTGCTCGACGCGGCCGATCTGCGAGAAGAAGGGAACAAGCGTGAGCCGCACGAACCGCCGGTCGTTGGAGACGACCGCCTGCACGTTCACGGCGGTGCCCTCGTTGAGCACCGTGATCACCGGCTGCTGGGCAGCGGAGAAGTCGCCCACGACCGGCACGACGGCGGTCACGAACGGCCGCTGCCGTGTGTCGGAGACGAACGCCTGCTGGCCGTTGAAGAGCGTCACCTTCGGGGCCTGCATCACGTTCGACCGCGTGTTGCCCTGGGCCGCCTGGATCAGGAAGTAGGCCTCGATGTCGGACAGGATCGCGAACCCGAAGTTGGCCGCCGAGGTGGCGGGGTCGGGCAGGCCGGGAAGCGACGGCACCGTCGCGCTGCCGAAGCTGTTCTGCCGGAAGGGGATCGAGAAGAAGCTCTGCCGGCGGCGATTGAGTTGGTTCTGCTGGCCGGCAACACCGCCGCCACCAACCTGGGGGCCGAGGGCGACGCCCGGGTTGCCCGAGTTGTCCAGGCCGATCACCTGCGATGGGCCACCCGGCGCGGCGAGAATGCCCTGCTGGAGCGGCGACTGGGAGCCGTTGGCCTGGGTCGGGATCGCGGTCATGTTGAGCGGCTGGTTGACGCCACTCTGGATGTTGAAGTCGAAGTCGACGCCAATCCGCTCGAAGAACGTGTCGTTGAGCGTGATGAACCGGACCTCGATCGTGACCTGGAGATCCTGGAGACGGCGGAGCTGCTGAAGCAGGTCGGCGATCTCGTCGTGCACCTCCTGCGTGGTGCTGATCACGAGGCTGAGGTTGGTGTCGAACGGCTTGATCGCGCCGGGGCCGCCCACGGTATCCCAGGAGTCGGCGGCTACGGTGCTCTGGATCAGGTCGATCAGCGGCTGGAAGTTCTGCTGGCCGCCGCCGATCGACGGCGGGCCGAACGGGATCGAGGGTGTGGCGCCGGTGGTCGGCGGCCCGCCGCGCCCCTGAAACTGCGCCAGCGCCGTCGGGGCCATCGCGGCCTCGCCCCCCTGGGCCACCGGGATCCCGGCGGGTGGCGGCCCGACCTGGACAGAGAGCGAGTTGCGGAGGGCGGCCTGTTCATAGCCCTCCTTCAGGGCGCCGGTGATGCCGAGCCCGTCGGAGGAAAAGTTGGGAATGGGCAGCACGAGGTCGGCCACGGGGTAGGTGATGGCATACACGTCGCCCTTGACCAGCCGCGGGCTCGTGACCTTCAGCACCTCGTCACGCACCACGTAGCCCAGGTGGAGCGGTTCGAGGAGCAGTTTGAGGGCGCTCTTGAGCGAGATCGGCTGGTCGAGCGAGAGCGTCACGGGCGTGTCGCTACCGACCGCCTCCTGCTCCAGCCCCACCATGTCGATGTGGATCGCCACGCCCGCCTGTTTCGACAACGCGTCGAGCACGGCCGCCAGAGGCTGCTCGCGGAAGGCCGGCCGAACCTTCTCCTCGAGCTTCTTCTGAATCTCGAGCTCGGCGGCCGTGACCCGGTTGCGGCCTTCGGCAAGCCGCTCGGTGCGGGTCTTCGTCAGATCGGCCCACTCGCGGGTGGTGGGGAACTCGATCGGGCCGGCCATGGGCCGCGCCGAACGGGCGGCGTCCTCGACCACGTCCAGGAACCCGCTCTGATTGTCGCCGTCGATCGACCGTTGGGCGTCGAGCCGACGGATCGTACGGCTTTGGGCGAGGAGCTGCCGCACGACGGCGTTGTCGGGGGCCAACTGGCCGGCCTTCTTGGCCACGGCCTCTGCCTCGGGAAACCGCTGCTCGTTGACCAGGGTGTTGTATTCCTCGACGAGCATCGCGATCCGCTGGTCGACCTCGACCCGGCGGGACCGCTCGCGGTCGATGGCTCCCTCGATCTTCTCGTTTTGCTGCTCGAGGGCGAGCTCCGCTCGCCGCTTGCCGGTCGCCTCCTCGATGTCCTGGCGGGTCCGCTCGATCCGGCGGAGCAGGCGGTCGCGGGCCTCCTCGGGCAGCGGCTGCTCGCCGAGGCCCTTGGCCAGATCATCGAGCAGCGCGAGGGCGTCGCCGGGGGATTTCTGGGCGAGTCGCTTCGCCTCGAGTTGCCGGGCGGCGACCTCCGCCGAGACCCGCGCCAACGCCAAGCCCTCGGGCTCGCCGGCGGGGGGGGCGGGGAGAACGCGGGCCGCTCCGGCCTCGTTGGACTGGACATTCGCGGGCTGGGCCGCAGCCCGGTCGATCGCATCCTGGATCACCCGGCGGGCATCGGTCTGCGGCTGCGCCGCGACCGGTGGCGGCAGATCCTCGGCGCTGCTCGGCGATGGCGGCATGACCGCCGGCAGTGCGGCAGCCAGCACCCAGGCGAAACTGCGACCGAACGACTGGCCAGCGAGAGCGGCTCGGGGGCGGAGCATGCGTCGGAATCCCTGGGCGAAAGAGACCATCGGGCGGGAGAAATACGGGGCGGTCGCGGCAGGGGTCAAGGCCATGTCTGCCCTTGGTACCGCGGTCGCAAGCCTGGCAAGCTGGGACGTCGAGGCGGGCCCGAAGGGGCCTGTCAGCGGCCCACGGCGGGGGCGCCTCGGCGCAGAACCGACTTCTCGACCGTGTCGAGGAGCTGGTCGACGCGGAACGGCTTGAAGAGCACGAGGTCGACGCCGGCCTGACGGGCCTTCACGATCGAGTGGCCGGGGTCGTAGCCGAAGCCGGTCATCAGCACCAGCGGCACCGGATCGAGCAACTCCTGCAGCCGGAGCAGGAGCTGATGGCCGCTGATGTCGGGCAGGCGGATGTCGGAGATGATCACGTCGTAGGCATCGGCGCCCCCGGCCCGCACCATCGACACGGCCTCCGCGCCGTCGCGGGCCGTCTCGACCGTGCATCCGGATCGTTCGAGGAGGGCGTGGGCCGCCGCCCTGACCTGCTCGTCGGAGTCGACCACCAGGATTCGGCGGCCTACCAGCACCGGCCGCCGCTCGGAATGCCGCCGGTTGGCCTGGGCGGCGCTCGGGGCCATCCGCTCGCCCACCCGCTGGATGACCTGCTTGATGTCGCGGGCATTCCGGAGGATGCGCTGGAGGCGGGCCACCACGTCGGCGTCGTGGCCGATGTATTTCTCCATCACGCCGACCGCGTCGTTGAGGATATCGTCCACCGGCAGGGCCACCGCCCCGTGGATCGCCTCGATGCTCTCGGCCGCGGTCGACGCCTTCTCGGCCACGAGCAGTTCGAGGGTGTTGAGGGCGGCCGCGACGTCGTTGGAGAAGATTTCCAGGAACTGCAGGTCGGTCGGCGTGAAGCCACCGGGAACCGGGCTTTCCACGTTGAAGGTGCCGATCACCTCGTCGTGGAGGAGCAGCGGCACCGTCATCGAACTCTTGGCGCCCTTGCAACCCTCGAGGTAGAGCCCGTCGCGGGTCGTATCGGAACACGTGTAGCTCCGGCCGGTGGCAGCGACATAGCCCGTCACCCCGTTGCCCTCGGGCCGCGCGTAGAGCACCCGGGCCTCCGCCTCGGGCTGCATGCCCTCCGCGAGCAGCTTCTCGAGCCGTCCCGTCTGGCGATCGAGCAGCCGGATCTCGAGGACGTCGAACTTCAGCAGGTCCTTCGAATAGTGGAGGACGTTGCTCTTCAGCAGCTCGATTCGCTCGTCGACGGTCATGTCGGCGAGTTCCCGCGGCGAGAGATCGGCCAGATTCTGACCGGCGGCATGGATCGCGGCCCGCTTCTGTTGCTCGAGGATGGCATCGGTCACGTCGCGGACGGCCACCACGGTTCGGGTCGGCGCTCCTGCCTCGGCGGCGACCGGAAAGGCCGCCGAGGCGCGGACGTCGAAGAAGCGGTTCCCCGCCGTGCGGAGCGTGGCGGTGGCCGGCCGGCCGGCCGCGAGCGCCGCCCTGAAGGCGGTCATGTCGGCGTCGGGCAGGTCGAGCGCCGCGAAGAAGTTGGAGCCGCGGGGAGTTCCGTGGCACCAGGTGGCGAACTGCTCGTTGGCCCAGTGGATGCCGCCGTCCGGATCGAGGACGGCCACCCCATCGGGAAGGTGGGCGACGATCAGGTGATCGCGGTCGAGGAACGACGAGTCGTTCGATCCTTCGGGGGGCGCCGCCACCAACCGCTCTCCGTCGTGCTGCTTTCGTGTCGGGGGCCAAGGCCCGGCCAAAAGTATAAAATCACGAGGGTCGCGGCGACAAACAGCCTGCGCCGTTGTCGGCCCGGGCGGCGTTCCTATACTCCAACAAGCCTTGGCGAGCTGGCCGCGGCCCGAGGTCGCAATTTCCGCCCGCCTCCCGTGAAAGCCGATCGTGAGCGATTCCCCCACGTTTCTCGAACGCCATCAGTTTCTGATCTACCGGCTGTTCTCGCTGGCCGGGCTGATGCCGGTCGGTGCCTTCTTGGTCGTGCACCTGCTGACCAACGCCTCCGTGCTGGCCGGGGCAGGGTCGTTCCAGTCGCGGGTCGACCTGATCCACTCGCTCGGGCCGCTCCTGATCCCGATCGAGGTGGCCTTCATCTTTCTACCCATGCTGTTTCACGCGGCCATCGGCTTCGTGATCATCGCCAACGGGATGCCGAACGTGGGCTCCTATCCCTACGTGGGCAACGTCCGGTACACGCTCCAGCGGGCCACGGGCATGATCGCGTTCGTGTTCATCATCTGGCACCTCTACCAACTGCACTGGCTGGGCGCACCGCTCGGGGGCGGGCAGTTCGATCCGCACCACGCCACGAGCACGGCGGCCGCGGCGTTGCGGCCCGCCTGGGTGACGGCCCTGTATGCGATCGGCGTCCTGTCGGCCGTGTTCCACTTCGCCAACGGGCTCTGGACACTGGGCATCACCTGGGGCATCTGGACGAGTCCGGCCGCGATGCGCCGCGCCAACGTGGTGAGCGTGGCGGTGGGGTTGGCCTTGGCGGCCGCCGGCCTGGGCTCGCTGGCCGGCCTCCAGGCCGTCGACGTCGATCAGGCGCGGGCTACCGAGAAGTGGATGGAGCAGCAACGCGAGCGGCTTGAACCGCCGGGAACGGGCGCGATCCACCCGGCCCGCCAACCGAGCAGAGGAGGGTGAGCCGATGGCCGAACCGAGGATTCTGGTGGTCGGTGGCGGGCTGGCCGGCCTGGCCTGCACGATGCGGCTCGCCGAACTGGGCGTGCACGTCGACCTGGTGAGCCTCGTGCCGGTCAAGCGGTCGCACAGCGTCTGCGCCCAGGGAGGTATCAACAGCGTCAATGCGCTGACCCGGCAGCAGGGCGACGACGAGTGGAAGCACTTCGACGATACCGTCTACGGCGGCGACTTCCTCCAGCACCAGCCGCCCGTCAAGGAGATGGCCGAGTGGGGGCCGCGGATCGTCGACCTGATGGATCGGCTGGGAGTGCCCTTCAACCGGACCACCGAGGGCTTTCGGGACCAGCGGAGGTTCGGCGGCACCCTCTTCAAGCGGACCGCGTTCGCGGGAGCCACGACGGGCCAGCAACTCCTCTACGCGCTCGACGAGCAGGTTCGCCGCCGCGAGGTGGAGGGCAAGGTCAAGAAGTGGGAATTCTGGGACTTCCTCGCCCCGGTGCTCGACGAGAGCGGCCGCTGTCGCGGCGCCGTCTGCCAGGATCTCGTCACGATGGAGTTTCGGGCGTTCGCCGCCGACGCGGTGGTGCTCGCGACGGGCGGCAACGGCCTGATCTACGGCCGCAGCACGATGTCGATGGTCTGCACGGGCAGTGCCGTGAGCCGGGCCTACCGGGCCGGGGCCTGGTATGGCAACGGCGAGTTCATCCAGGTGCACCCGACGGCCATCCCGGGCGCCGACAAGCTGCGGCTGATGAGCGAGAGCGCCCGCGGTGAAGGGGGACGGGTCTGGGTGCCCCGCAAGCCGCAGGACCCGCGTGACCCGCGCGAGATTCCCGAGGGCGACCGGTACTACTTCCTCGAGGACCGCTACCCGAAATACGGCAACCTCGTGCCCCGCGACATCGCCACGCGGGAAATCTTCGACATCTGCACCACCGACGGCCTGTCGGTCGAGAAAGACAAACTCTGCGTCTACCTCGACCTGACCCACATCCCCCGCGAGACGCTCGACCGCAAGCTGGGGGGCATTCTCGAGATCTACGAGAAGTTCCAAGGCGTCGATCCGCGGTCGATGCCGATGAAGATCTTCCCGGCCGTCCACTATTCGATGGGCGGGCTGTGGGTCGACTACGAGCGGAGCGCCGATGGCGGCATGCTGGAGGGGTCGCCCCGGAACCAGCAGACGAGCATTCCCGGGCTGTACGCGATCGGCGAATGCGACTACCAGTATCACGGTGCCAACCGGCTCGGCGCCAACTCGCTGCTCTCGTGCATTTTCAGCGGGTTGTTCGTGGCCCCGAGCCTGGCCACGGCCCGGGAGCGGGCCGGCGGCGGCGACGCGGGCCGGCTGTTCGACGCCGAGATCCGCAAGCAGCAAGAGCGGCATCGCGAACTGCTGGGCCGGACGGCGGGTGACGAGAATCCCTACGATCTCCACCAGGCGCTCGGCGGCCTGATGACCCGCGTGGCCACGGTGGTGCGGCGAAACGAGCAGCTCGCCGAAGCCTATGCCGAGGTCTGCGAACTGGAGCAGCGGTGGCGGCGGTGTGCGGTCTCCGATACCGGCAACTGGACCAACCAAAACGTGGTCTTCACCAAGTCGCTGGGCGACATGTTCCCGGTCGCCAAGCTGATCCTCAAGGGGGCGCTGCTGCGGGACG
>CAXNGP010000038.1:0-10781 GCA_964201845.1 Pirellulales bacterium | reverse complement strand
GAGAGAGCGAAGGGCAGGATGCCCGCAGCGAACGTCCGGCGAGATGGCATGGGCAGCCTCGTCCGGACCACCAGCGAACGTCTAGCGAGACTGCATGGGCAGCCCGCCCGGGCCACCACAAGCGGCTCCCGGAGGCCCGTCCATGATCGCCCAGGGACGCCGCGTGATCACCGAGGCGATGGTGGCCGAGATCGAGGCGCTCGCGCCCCGCTACCCGAATCGTCGGGCGCTCGTGCTGCCGGCGCTGCACATCGTCAACCGCGAGCTGTTGCACGTGCCGCTCGACGCCGTCGTCGACATCGCCGCGGTGCTCGGCCTGCCGCCGGCCGAGGTGCAGGACACGCTCACCTTCTATCAGTTCTTCCATCAAGAGAAGCCGCACGGCAAGGTTCGGGCCTTCGTCTGCCGCTCGATCTCCTGCGCCCTGCGGGGCGGAGACGAGCTCCTGGAAAAACTCTGCCACGCCAACGGCGTGCATCCCTATGGCACCACGCCCGACGGGGCGCTCACGATCGAGCCGGCCGAGTGCCTCGGGGCCTGCGACTTCGCCCCCTGCATTCTGGCCAACGACGACCTGCTCAAGAACATGACGCCCGAGGCCGCCGAGGCCGAGCTCAAGAAGCCCCGCGGGAAGGCCACCTGACATGAAGCCGTTCAAGCCAGTCCTGCTCGAGGCCGTGGGCGTTCCCGAGGGCCACACGCTCGCGAGCTACAAGAGCCGCGGTGGCTACGCGCCGCTCGAGGCCACACTCAAGCACAAGCAGCCCGTCGACGTGGTCGAGATGGTGAAGTCGTCGGGGCTCCGCGGCCGCGGCGGCGCCGGGTTTTCCACCGGGCTCAAGTGGACCTTCCTGCCGAAGGACCACCCCGGGCCGATTTACCTCTGCGTCAACGCCGACGAGAGCGAGCCGGGCACGTTCAACAACCGGATCCTGATGGAGGACGACCCGCACCAGGTGATCGAGGGGATCATCCTCTCCTCGTTCGCCACCCGGGCGACCACGGCCTACATCTATCTGCGGTACGAATACCCGCACTCCTGGCACCGGCTGCAGGGGGCGATCGACGAGGCCTACGCCGCGGGCTATCTCGGCCAAAACATTCTCGGCAGTGGCTTCTCGCTCGACGTGTACCTCCACCGCGGCGCCGCGGCCTACATCTGCGGAGAAGAAACCGGCCTGATCGAGAGCCTCGAAGGCAAGCGGGCCTGGCCGCGGATCAAGCCTCCGTTCCCGGCGATCGAGGGCGTGTTCAAGAAGCCGACGGTGGTCAACAACATCGAGACGATGGCCTGCGTGGCCCAGATCGCCCGCCGCGGCGTCGAGTGGTTCAAGTCGATCGGCGTGCCGGCCGACCCGAACAATCCCCGCGACCCAGGCTCCTACGGCCCCAAGCTCTACTGCCTCTCGGGCCACGTCGAGAAGCCGGGCTGCTACGAGGCGCCGCTGGGGATCACGCTCCGCGAACTCGTCGACCACTTCGGCGGCGGCGTCTGGAAGGGCCGCAAGGCCAAGGCCGCGATCCCCGGCGGGATCTCGATGGGCCTCATGACCGAAGCGGAGTTCGACACGCCGCTCGACTTCGCCGGCCCCGGAAAGGTCGGCTGCCTGGGCCTGGGCACCGCGGCGGTCGTCGTGATCGACGAGCAGACCAGCATCGTCGACTTCCTCCACAACTCCTGCCGGTTCTTCGCCCACGAGTCGTGCGGCCAGTGCACCCCCTGCCGCGAAGGCACGAGCTGGAGCCTGCGAATGCTCGAGCGGATCCGGGCCGGCAAGGGGCGGCTCAAGGATCTCGACCTGCTGCTCGAACTCGGCAACACGATGGGCATGATGCCCGGGTCCACGATCTGCGGCCTGGCCGACGGCGCCGCCTGGCCGATCAAGAACGCGATCACCAAATTCCGCGGCGAGTTCGAGGACCACATCAAGCGGACCAATCCTTCGGGCTGGATGGTCACCGACCCTGTGCCCGCCCTCCAGATCGTGGGAGCGCATTGATGGCGGTCGTCATCGTCGACGGACAGGAAGTCGAGATCGGGGCCGACGAGCGGCTCAACTGCATCGAGGCCGCGCGGCGGGCCGGCAAGGAGATCCCGCATTACTGCTGGCATCCGGGCCTCTCGGTGGTGGCCAGCTGCCGGATGTGCCTGGTCGAGACCGGCCAGCGGGACGCGGCCACCGGCAAGGTCACGATGGTGCCCAAGCTCGTGCCGGGCTGCCAGACGCCCGTCAAGGACGGCACGGTGATCGTGACCGAGAGCGAGAAGGTCAAGGAGAGCCGCGCCCGGGTCGAGGAGGCGCTGCTCATCGACCACCCGATCGATTGCCCGATCTGCGACAAGGCGGGTGAGTGCCTGCTGCAGGACTACCACTTCGAGCATGGCCAGCCCGAGCGGCGGGCCGACATCCACGCTTTCACCAGCCGCAAGCGGGACGTCGGCCCCACGATCAGCCTGTTCGTCGATCGCTGCATCATGTGCACCCGCTGCGTGCGGTTCACCCGCGAGGTCTCCGGCACCGGCGAGCTGATGGTGACGTCGCGGGGGGCGAAGGAGGAGATCGACGTCTTCCCCGGCTTCCCGCTCGACAACAAACTCGCCGGCAACGTCGTCGACCTCTGCCCGGTCGGCGCGCTCGGCGACAAGGATTTCCTCTACCAGCAGCGGGTCTGGTTCCTGAAGCGGGAGTCCAACGTCTGCGGCGGCTGCTCCGCCGGCTGCTCGATCTACACCGAACACAACCAGGACACGGTCTACCGGCTCAAGCCCCGTGAGAATCCCCACGTCAACGGGTGGTGGATCTGCGACGAGGGCCGCTACGGCTGGCACCACCTCCACGACTCGGCCCGCATCCTGGAAGCCGGCCGCCGCGTTGCGGCCGGCGGCAACGGCCCCCCGGCCCAGGCCTTCCAGGCCGTGGAGTGGGCCGACGTGGTGACCGGGATCAAGGCCGACCTCGGGAAGACCGGCCGGCTGGCCGTGGCGGTCTCACCGATGCTCACGGTCGAAGAGGCCTGGATGCTCTGCGCGGTCGCCCGGGCGATCGACGCGAACGCCTTCCTGGCCCTCGGCCACGTGCCGGTCACGGGCGCTGACGAGACCTTCCCCGGCGGGTTCACGATTCGCGCTGAAAAATGCCCCAACCGCAAGGGCGTCGAAGAGGTGCTGGCCGCCTTCGGCGCCGGCGGCAGAAACTGGCACGACCTGCTCGCCCACGTCGCTGCCGGCCATGCCCACGCGGCCTGGATCACGGCGGGCTATCCCTCGGCCTGGATCGACGAGGCCCAGGCCGAGGCCTTCGCCGGCCTGTCGTGCCTGGTCGTGCAGGATCTGTTCGACTCACCGCTCTCGGCCCACGCCACCTGGCGGCTGCCGGCCGCGGGCTTCGCCGAGCGGTCGGGAACCTGGGTGAACGTGGCCCACCATGCCCAGAGCTTCCGGCAGGCCATCCGGCCCCCGGCCGGCGTCTGGCCGGAGGGACGGCTGTTCTGGAACATGCTCGGCCGCCGCGGGCTGTACGACGCCGCCGCGATCCGCCGTGAGGCGGCCGGCCAGTCGGCCGCCTTCGCCGCACTCGCCGCCGACGTGCCGCCGACCGGCGTCGACCTCCGCGTGAGGGCGCTCGCATGAGCGTGAGGACACGAGCATGAGCGAGTTTCTCCCCTCCCCCACCACGATCGCGGCCCTGGCCAAGATCGGGCTCTTGATCGGCGGGCTGATGACGGCCGCGGCCTACCTCGTGCTCGTGGAGCGGTGGATGGCCGCCTGGGTGCAGGACCGCAAGGGCCCCAACCGCGTGGGTATTCCGCTCACGAAGATCCGCCTCTTCGGCCTGGGCCAGCCGCTGGCCGACGGGCTCAAGATCATCCTCAAGGAAGACTTCACGCCCAGGCACGTCGACAAGGTGCTCTATGCCGCCGCGCCGCTGGTGCTGCTGGCGGCGTCGCTGGCGATCTTCGCGGCGATCCCGTTCGGCAGCGTGCTGCCCCCGCTGGGCATTCCGGGCCTCCCCGATCCGATCCCCTTCCTCGTGGCCCCTGCCCTCGACGTGGGTGTGCTCTGGGTCTTCGCCCTGTCGAGCATCGCGGTCTATGGCGTCTTGCTCGGCGGCTGGGCGAGCAACAACAAGTACGGCTTTCTGGGCGGCCTGCGCTCGAGCGCCCAACTCGTGGCCTACGAGATTCCACTCGGCCTCGGCCTCTTGGGCGTCGTGCTGGCGGCCGGCTCGCTCAAGCTCGACGCGATCATCAACGCCCAGGCCGAGACTGGCACCTGGTACGCCTTCGCCCAACCGCTGGGATTCATCGTGTTCCTCGTGGCGAGCTTCGCCGAGGCGGCCCGGCTGCCGTTCGACCTGCCCGAGGCCGAGCAGGAGCTCGTGGGCGGCTACCACACCGAATACTCGGGGATCAAGCTGCTGTTGTTCCTCGTCTCCGAGTTTCTCCACATGGTCACGGCGGCGTTCCTGATCGTGATCATGTTCTTGGGCGGTTGGCACCTCTGGGGCGTGACCGGCTCGAGCCAGGAGGTGACCTGGCTGGGCGCGCTGCTGCGGTTCCTCGTCCTGAGCGGCAAGATCTTCGGTGTGATCCTGTTCTTCATGCTCGTCCGCTGGAGCTGGCCGCGGTTCCGCTTCGACCAACTGATGAACCTGGCCTGGAAGGTGATGCTGCCCCTGGGTCTGGCGAACCTCGTGACCGTGGCCACGGTCGAGGAGTTTCGACCGCAGCTCGTCGAAGCCCTCGGGGCCGGTCTCGCCGGCTGGGTGGCCGTGCTCATCCCCTGGGGCGTGTTCTTCATCGGCTGGATCGCCGCCGGCCTGCTCACGCCCTCGGGCACCGACAACACCCCGATCCGCACCCACGGCCCGCTCGACGTCGAGCACGAACTGGTGGAGGTCTGACCCGCGATGAAGCCGACCGATCCGTCGATCACCTGGCTCGAGGAGAAGCCGCTGGGACTGGCCGAGCGGCTCTACCTGCCGCTGTTCGTCCAAGGGCTCGCCACGACCGCCCGACACCTCGTCAGCCCGAAGGTGACCGTCAGCTACCCCGAGCAGCGGCCCACGGTGGGTAATCCGCTGATCTACCGGGGCGTCCACCGGCTCAATCGTGACCAGGAGGGCCGCGTCAAGTGCGTGGCCTGCTTCCTCTGCGCCACTGCCTGCCCGGCCCACTGCATCGACATCGTGGCCACCGAGAGCCCCTGGCCCGACCGCGAGAAATACCCCGAGGCCTTCCAGATCGACGAGTTGCGGTGCATCTTCTGCGGGATGTGCGAGGAGGCCTGCCCGGTCGACGCGATCGAACTCACGAGCCTCCTGGACCTCACCGGGAAGAGCCGCGAGGAGATGATCTTCGACAAGGAGAAGCTCCTGAGCGTCTACGACCAGACCAAGGACGCCGAGCCGATGAAGTCGGCCGCCCTCGGAGGCACGCTGTGACTCCCGACGGTGGCCTTTCCAGCACCGGTTCGCTCCTGGCGGTGGCCGTGGGCTGCGCCGCGGCGAGCCTCTGGCTGCTCCTGCCGCGGGGTGAGGGCGGCCTGCGCGAGCGGGCGTCCCGGCGATTCGGCATGCTGCTTGGGGCGGTGGCGCTGGCGCTGTTCGTGGCCACGGGCCGGCGGCTCGGCGGCGTTGGGGAAGAGGCGGTGTTCCTGATCGTGGCTCTCGTGGCCGTGATCGGCGGGGCGGCGACGGTCGTGACCCGTTCACCGGTCTATTCGGCGATCTGGTTCGCGCTGGCGCTGGCGGGCGTGGCGGGTGTCCTGCTCGTGCTCGGCGCGCAGTTTCTGGGCGTGGCCACGATCGTGGTCTACGCCGGGGCGATCCTCGTGATGTTCCTGTTCGTGCTGATGCTCGCGCAGCCCACCGGCATGGCCTCCTACGATCGCGTCTCCAACGAGCCGCTGCTCTCGGCGGTGGCCGGCGCGGTGCTGCTCGGCCTGCTGACGCTCTTCATCGGCCGGCTCTCGGCCGGGCCGGGCGAGTGCTGTGCGGTGCCCAGCCGGGCCGCGGCCCTCGCCGGCGGCACGCCGCCCACCCCGATCGCCCCCGAGCCACCCGCCGACTCGGCCGGCCGTGATCCGCTGGCCGACAACCACGTGGCCCGCCTCGGAGGCGAACTCTTCGGCCGGCATTTGCTGGCCGTGGAGGCCGCGGGAGTGCTGCTGCTCGTGGCCCTGATCGGCTCGATCGCGAGCGTGTCGCGGACACCGCCCGACGAGGGGCCCGACGCGGCCGCCTGGAGGGCCGGCGCATGACCCCCTCCCCGCTCGTCCTCAACGGCCTGGTCGTGGGCGCGATGCTCTTCGCGCTCGGCCTGGTCGGCATCCTCGCCCGCCGCAATCTGATCGTGATGTTCCTCTCGGCGGAACTCATGCTCCAGGGCGTGTCCGTGTCGCTCGTCTCGTGGAGCCGGCATCACGCCGACTGGGGCGGCCACGTGCTCGTGATCTTCGTGCTCACGGTGGCGGCCTGCGAGGCGGCGGTGGCGCTCGTGTTCGTGCTCCAGGCCTTCGCCCGTACCGGCCGGCTCGACGCGGCCGCCTGGCAGTCGCTCCGCGAGTCGGTCCTGCCCCGCGTGGTCGATCGCGAACTCCCCGCCAGCGACGCCGCGACGCTGGTCTTCCCCCGACTCACGCCGGCTGGCGTCGAGCCCGAGCACGATCCCGACGCCGCCCTTGAACGCGAGCACGTCTGAGCGGCCGAATGCCGCGAACTCAACCCCGCGCCGCAGCGCCGGCAACCTGAACACCCCCGCATCATGCCCGACCTCGACTCCTCGACGCTGCTCGTTCTCGTGCCGGCCCTGCCGCTGTTGGGCGCCCTTTTGACGGTGGCCCTCGGTCGTTTGCTCGGCCCCCGGGCCCACTGGCCGGCGATTCTCTCGATCGCGGCGGCGGCGCTGGCCGCCGTGACGCTGCTCGTGGGTCTCGGCCGCGAGGTGTTCTCGGTTGAAAAGGACGCCCACGGCACGATCACGACGGGCTCCCTCGAGGAGGTCCAGACGCTCTGGCAGTGGGCGAGCATTCCCGATGCCTACACGCCTCCGCCCGGCTCGGCCGCCGTCGACGTGGGCGACGACCTCGCCGCGAAGGCCGACGGCCGCCCTGCAACGCTGCCCTTCTCGATCGGGATCGACCTCAGGCTCGATCCGCTCACGGCGGTGATGCTCGCCGTGATCACCTGCGTGGGCCTGCTCGTGGCCATCTACTCGATCGGCTACATGCACGACGACCCGGGCTACCCCCGGTTCTTCGCGCTGGTGGCCGCGTTCGTGTTCTCGATGTCGATGCTCGTGACGGCGAGCAACTTCCTGCTCGTGTACGTGTTCTGGGAGGCGGTGGGTGCCTGCTCGTATCTCCTGATCGGGTTCTGGTTCCGCAAGCCCGCCGCGGCGGCCGCCGCCAAGAAGGCCTTCCTCGTCAACCGCGTGGGCGACTTCGGCCTGGCCGTGGCCGTGTTCCTGCTCTGGATGACCTACGGCACGCTCAACTTCCACGACACGACGCTCGCCGACGGTTCCCCGCTGCCGGGCATCCTGGGGATGGAGCGGCTGAACGACCCGTCGGGCTACGTCGCCGGTGCCGTCGGCACGGCGATCTGCCTGCTGTTGCTCCTGGCCGCCTGCGGCAAGAGCGCGCAGCTGCCGCTGCACGTCTGGCTCCCCGACGCGATGGAGGGCCCGACGCCGGCCAGCGCGCTGATCCACGCCGCCACGATGGTCACCGCCGGCGTCTACCTCGTGGCCCGCTGCGCCCCGCTCTACATGGCCTGCCCGGCCGCGCTCACGGTCGTGTCGGTCGTTGGGGCCACGACGGCGCTCGTCGCGGCGCTGATCGGCACCGTGCAAAACGACCTCAAGCGGGTGCTCGCCTACTCCACGATCAGCCAGCTCGGCTACATGTTCGCGAGCCTCGGCACGGGCACCCTGCTGGGGTTCACGGCGGCGATCTTCCACCTCGTGACCCACGCCTTCTTCAAGGCGCTGCTCTTCCTCGGAGCCGGCTCGGTCATGCACGCGATGGGAGGCGTGATCGACATGCGGCGGTTCGGTGGCCTCCGCCGGGTGATGCCGATCACCGCGGCCACGTTCCTGATCGGCTCGCTGGCCCTGGCGGGCGTGGCCCCCTTCGCCGGATTCTTCAGTAAGGACGAGATCCTGGCGGCCCTCCACTCCCGGGGCTGGCCCGACGCCCACGCCGAGCATCACGACGCCCCGCACGGCAGTCACGCGATCCTGCCGACACCGGCCGAGATGCCCATGCGGCTGGTGAGCCTGCGGGCCGCCGACGCGCCGGCCAGTTCGGGCGCGGCCGGTTCGGCCGGGACCTTCCGGATCCTCTATGGGATGAGCCTGTTCACGGCCTTCCTCACCGCCTTCTACACCTTCCGCGCCGTGTTCATGACCTTCACCGGGCCGACCAGGGTGCCCGACGAAGCCGGGCACCATCATCATGGACAGGCGGGCTCCGCGGCCCATGAGTCACCCACGGTGATGACGATTCCGCTCATGATCCTCGCCGTGGCCGCGACGGTGAGCGGCTGGTGGCTGTTCTCCACCCACAGCCTGGCCGACTTCCTCGCGGCCACGCCCTCGCTGGCCGCGCGGAGCGTGGCCGCCACCGCCACGCCCCACGCCTTCCACCTGGATCTCGCCCTGCAGGGCACCTTCGCGGCGGTTGCCGGAATCGTGCTCGCCGCGGTCGGCCACCTCGGCCGTCGCAGCGACGGTCCGCAGATGGAACGGTTCCTCGGGCCCCTCGGGACGCTGTTCGGGCAGAAGTTCTTCCTCGACGAGATCTACGCCGCGGTCGTCGTCAAGCCGCTCGAGTTCCTGGCGCTGGTGGCCGCATGGTTCGACCGGTTCGCGGTCGACGGCCTGGTCGACGGCATGGGCCGTCTGCCCCTCGGCCTGGGAGCGGTCCTCCGTCGCCTCCAGTCGGGCCTCGTCCAGCGGTACGCCGTGGCCGGAGCCATCGGCACGCTGCTCGTCGTGCTCGCGCTCGCCTGGCAACTCCGCACCTGATCCCCCTCCCCGACCCGTCCCCAAGACTGCCCTCCAAGACTACCCCCCATGAACGGCTTCAGCCCCAAGGATCACCTGCTGCTCACGATCCTCACGCCGCTCGTCGGCGCGGTCGTGGCGTGGGCGCTGGGCGGCCGCGGCCTCTCCGCCGTCCGGCAGAGCGCCGCAGTCTCGGCCGTGGCCACGCTCGGCCTGACGGCCTGGCTGATCCTCCGCTACCTCGCCGACCCGACCGCCTCACTGGGGATTCCGTTCGCCCGGATCGACGTGCCCTGGCTCACCGGCGGGTTCTTCGACGTCCGGCTATCGCTCGGGCTCGACGGCCTCTCGCTCTGGATGTTCGGCCTCTCGGCCCTGCTGTCGGTGACGGCGGTGTTCGTCAGTTGGGACGCGGTGAAGGAGCGGCCCGTCGGCTTCTACGCGTTGTTGCTGGTGCTCGAGGCGGCGATGCTGGGCGTGTTCGCCGCCCGCGATCTGCTGCTGTTTTACGTGTTCTTCGAGTTCACGCTCGTGCCGCTCTTCTTCCTGATCGGCATCTGGGGACACGAGGAGCGGCGCAAGGCGGCCGTGAAGTTCTTCGTCTACACGCTGGCCGGCAGCCTCCTGACCTTCCTGGGCCTGCTCACGATCGTGCTCTGGAACACGTTCCACGAGGGCACCGTGACCTTCGACATCGAGTCCCTGACCGACGCCACCACGCTCCACCCGCTGCCGATGACGGCGGAGGGGGGCTGGCTGCAGATGGTCGTGTTTCTGGCGCTCTTGGCGGGATTCGCCGTCAAGGTGCCGATCGTGCCGCTGCACACCTGGCTGCCGCTGGCCCACGTCGAGGCCCCGACCGGCGGCTCGGTCGACCTGGCCGGCGTGCTGCTCAAGATCGGGATCTACGGGCTCTTGAGGTTCTCGATGCCGATGCTCCCCGAGGCCACGGCCGCCGCGGCCCCCTGGCTCTTCGCCCTCGGCGTCGCGGGCATCATCTACGGCGCACTCGTGGCGCTCGTGCAGACCGACCTCAAGCGGCTGGTCGCCTATTCATCGGTCAGCCACATGGGCTACGTCGTGATGGGGCTGTTCGCCCTCACGCCCGTGGCGATCGAGGGGGCCAACCTCCAGCTCGTGAACCACGGCCTCGCCTCCGCCGGCCTGTTCGCCATCGTGGGCATGCTCTACGAGCGGTTCCACACCCGCAGCATCGCAAATCTCGGTGGGATCGCGGCCAAGGCGCCCTGGCTGACGGTGTTCTTCATGCTGTTCACTTTTTCCAGCATCGGCCTGCCGGGCCTGAACGGCTTCGTGGGGGAGTTTCTGATCCTGGCCGGGTCGTTCCAGCGGGCCTGGAGCGGCGTCTCGCCCGCCTGGCAGACCTGGTATCTCTCGCTGGCAACGCTCGCCGTGGTCGGCGTGGTGCTCGGGGCCTGGTACATGCTGCAGGCGGTGCAGCGGGTGGTCTTCGGCGGCTCGCGTGAGCCGCCACGGCACGGCGCCCACGGCCACGCCCACGCCGATTCCGGCGAGCGGCTCGACATCCGCTGGCATGAGTTCGCGGCGCTCGCCCCGCTGGCGGTGTTCGTGCTCTGGATCGGCCTCGCGCCCGGTATGTTCCTGGCGCCGGTCTCGGCGGCCGTCCGCGGCACCACCGCCGCCGCGGCTGCCGCCTTCGCCACGCGGATGGAGGCCCCGGCTACCGCGGCCGACGTGGTCGGCGCCCCCGGCCTGGTCCGGGGTGGCCTGTGCCGTGTCGACAGGACGTT
>CAXNGP010000037.1:0-11083 GCA_964201845.1 Pirellulales bacterium | reverse complement strand
TTGGCCTTCCGGATGCAGGCGAGCGTGCCCGACCTCGTCGATCTCTCCGACGAGCCCGAGAGCACCTTCGATCTCTACGGCACCAAGGGGGGCGACGGCTCGTTCGCGGCCAACTGCCTCTTGGCCCGGCGGCTGGCCGAGCGGGGCGTGCGGTTCATTCAGCTCTACCATCGCGACTGGGATCACCACGGCAGCGTCAAGGATCACGTCAAGGGCACGGCTGCCGAGGTGGATCGGGGCGCCGCGGCGCTCGTCGAGGACCTCGCCCGCAGGGGGATGCTCGACGACACGCTGGTCGTGTTCGGCACGGAGTTTGGCCGCACGCCGATGGCCCAGGGCAACGGCCGCGACCACCACATGAAGGCCTTCTCGATCTGGCTGGCCGGCGGCGGCATCCGACCGGGCATCACCTACGGGGCCACCGACGAACTGGGCTACGACGTGGCGGAGAACCCGGTGAGTGTCCACGACCTGCACGCCACGCTCCTGCATCTCCTGGGCATCGACCACACGAAACTCACGATCCGCGCCCAGGGCCGCGACTTCCGGCTCACGGACGTGCACGGGCACGTGGTCAAGGGCCTGATCACATGACGGCCGGACGGGAGGTCCGGCAAGCGACCAGCGACCGGATGGTCGCCAAGCAAAACATGGCACGATGCCATGGTTTTGCGTGGAGGATCCGTGCACGGGCACGTGGTCAAGGGCCTGATCGCCTGACGGCCGGGCCCGCGGTGGCCGGCGCGGAGCCCCTGGGACCGGTCACGCTCATCATCGAGGAAACCCAGCATGAAGTTGAACCAGCGAGCGGGCCGCATCCCTTGCCGCAACGCCGACCTTGGTGGCGGGTGGCGGATTCTGGCGGCTGCCGTGGGGCTGAGCGCGGTGTTGTCATGCCCTGCCGCGCACGGCACCTGGTATGCCGAGAACGTCGCGAACGGCTCCGACATCGTGATGATGGACCTGCGCTGGCCGTGGTGGCCCTCGGGCACCTACTTCGCGAACTGGAACTCGGGCTTCAACCCCAAGCCGAACGACGTCAGCTTTTACGCCGGGTTCACCAGCTTCCTGCCGGACGGTCCTGGCCAGACGCCGAATCCCGACGAGGCGAGCCAGCGCCTGTTCCGGCCTGGCTCGGTCTGGACGTTCTGGGGCGGCGATGCAGCGGGTACGCCGGTGCGATTCACCGATGTCGCCTCGAATCTGTTCATCAAGAACGAATATGGCGGCGAGGGTAGCAGCGGCACGCTGGGTGGTGAGGTCTGGCCATTCGTTCGCTGCGAGCGCTGGTACACCATGCTCGCGCGGGTCTGGCAACCGGTCGGGGGCGGTCACGCCTTCGTCGCCCGCTGGATCAAGGATCACGCCGACGGCCGCTGGCACCTCATCGGTGTGGCCAGGCTGCCGATCGCGGCGACGTCGTTCACCGGAAACAGCGGCTTCCTCGAGCCGTTGCGGAGTGAAAAGGCAGTCCGGTCGCTCCACCGCCGCCTCGGCTACTGCCGCAAGGACGGCCAGTGGAAGAAGGCGGACACCATCTCGATCGACAAGACCCAGTACGTCGTGGTGAACAAACTGCCCGAGGGCGACCACGAGTATGTGGCGATCGAGTACGCGCAGCGGCCCGACCTGCTGCCGCGGCAACTCAACGGGATCCCTCTCGCGGGCGACGCGAAGCACTCATTCACGACGAGGCAGCCGGACCTGCCCGCTCTCGACAAGCCGGAGATCACGAACGTGCGGGCGATTGCGTCGGGTGGCCAGATCGCCGTTTCCTGGGACATTCCACCGACCGCTTCGCCGGTCTTCTCGTGCCGGGTCGAGGTCTTCGACAACCCGCGCTGCAGCGGCAGCCCGAAGGTGGTCCAGGAAGTTCGGATGCCGACGCTCCGCGACATGCTCGTCGCGGCGAACGTGGAATCGCCAACGGTCCGGCTGACCGTGACCGACGTCTTCGATCAGCCCGCGGCCGCGGTCGTGGTGACGCCCACGGTGGTGAACGCTTCCGCGTCAACCGCGGCCCCCGCCCGGACGCTGCCGGGACTGACCTACGAGGTCTTTCACAAGGACACCCAGCGGCAGGAGAACTACTTCAGCCCGCACGGCCAAAATCCCGACGAGCGGCACACCTGGCTGATGCTGGATGAAATCGGGTCGGGGATGTCCGTTCGGCGGGGCCTGGCGCGCGGCTTCGACCTCAGCGTGCGGGAAGGCCGCGGCCACGGCTATGCGATCGTATTCGAGGGATTGCTGCGGGTGCCGGCCGACGGCATCTACATTTTCCGCGTTCAGATCGACGGCGGCTATCGCTTCGAACTGGATGGTCGGGACGTGCTGACCTGGGACGGCCAGCACGGCACCACGGAAAAGGCCGCGGTGCTCGCGCTGGGCAAAGGCGACCATCCGCTCGTGGTCAGGCATCTGTACGACGCGCTGCCCGCCAGAAATTTCAGCATCGACTGGGAGGGCCCGGGATTCACGCGGCAGCCGATCCCGCTGGAGTCGCTCCGGGCCGTGGACGACGGTGGCTTCCCCACGGTGGCGGTAAAGGGCGACGCTCCCGGCGACAGCACGGGGCGCGTGACCGTGCAGGTCGACGCGCACGGGCACACGATCAACAAGACAGCGCTCTTTCTGGGCCCCTTGCAACTCGCGGCCGGTGAAGGCGGGGCCTTGACCTACGCCGGCCCGTTGCCGCGCGGGGTGAGCACGCTCTGGGCCCGCGTGGCGTACGACGGGACCTGGGCCGTGGATTCTGCGCCGCTGACGCTCGACGTGGGCGGAAAACCCGTGGCTGCCGACTGGACGGTGCGGAACGTCAGCGATGCCAAGGCCTCGGCCGGCGTCTGGCAGACCGGCGCCGACAGCTTCCAGTTCTTCGGCAACGGCATGCATACCGTCACCAAGCGAGTGAGCGGTGACTTCACCGCGACCTGCCGGCTCGACGGCTACAACGGCTCGGAGGGCGAGCCGGTGAACAGGCGGGCCTGGGCTGGCCTGGCGGCGATGGAGCACGGGGACCGCCTCGACTGGAACTGGGGTCGGCATTTCCATCTCGTCCAGACGGCCGGCGACGGCCTGCGCGCCTCCGCCGATTTCACCGATTTCGGTGCGGGCCGCATCACGTCGTACCGCCTGCCCGACGACCGTCCCTGGCTCCGGATCGCGAGGCAGGGCCAGATCTGGACGGCCTGGACGTCGGTGGATGGCCGCCACTGGGACCTCGGGGCGTACCAGTTCAAGCAGACGGAGCCTCAGGTGGATGTCGGGCTGTTCTTCAGTGCCCTGCCGCAGGATGCACGAGCCCACTACCACGCCCGCGTGTCCGCGTTTTCGATCGAGCCCGGCATGGCCGCCGACCTGAATCTCCCGCTTCCCCCCACGGCCCGACACACCGACGGCGATCGCCTGACCGGCGTGGTGACGGCCCGCTCCGACGCACGCGTGGTCGTCGTCCGTTCCTCGGCCGCAGGAGTGCTCAGAACCACCGACGGCGGCGATACCTGGGCCCCCGCCAACGGTGAACTCACCGGCGATGACCTCGTGGTGCGGAGTGTGGCGATCCATCCGGACGACCCGCTCGTCATGCTGCGCGCGTGTGGGCGGGGCACCGACGGCCGGTTGTGGAAGACCGCCGACGGTGGCCAGACCTGGAAGAAGCTGGCCTTCGTCGGGGATTTCGACGGCGCCGGCCCCTCGGCGCTCTGCGGCGAAGTGGTCGCCTTCGACCTGCGCAGCCCCCGGACGGTCTACGTCGGCTGTGAATCCAAGGGATTTTTCCGGAGCACCGACGGCGGCGAGACGTGGACGTGCCTGGGGGCCGTTGGCGAACGCGTGACCTCGGTTGTGGTCTGGCCCTGGGAGTTCCACTACCCGGCGCCCGCTCGGGGCAAGACGCATCTCTGCGTCACGACCTGTCCGGATCGCTGGCTGGGTGTTCTCGGCCGCGGCACGCCCGCGGTCGCCTCGGTCGCGACGCCGTCGCGCGCCTACGTCTCTCACGACGACGTGAAGACCATCGTGGTGTCGGACGAGCGTGACGACACGGGTTTCTTCAACGTGGCCTTCGACAAGGCCCTGCAATCCGTGAATGAAATGCGGTACGCCACGGCCCATGGCTACCAGACACAGATTTCCCCCGGCGCCCACATGGCGCTCTACCCGCCGCAGAAGAGCCTCGAATGGTTCCGCCCCTTCACGGCGGTCGGCGCAGCCGCGCTGGGCGATCAAAAATTCGGTCGCTTCATCACCCAGGCGCTCGACCCGGCGGTGCCGGGGCGGCTATCCCGCAGCCACGCCTGGGCTTTCGACTGGCATTGGCTCACGCCCGTCGGTGACGTGCCCGCAGGCGGGCTGATCGCCGTCAGCGGGGACGTGCGGGAGGGCCAGCGGTGGTGGTTCGTCTGCACCGACGGGTTGTATGCGTCGCCGGACGGCGGCGCCACGCTGCGTCGGGTGCTGGACGCTTCCGGGAGTGTGGTCCGGGCCGACGGCAGGGGAATCAGGGAACCGTGAGCCGGGGCGATACCGGCCACGTCCAGCGGGTTCGCCCCGGTTTCGGCTCGGCGAGCCGCTCTCGCCCAGGCAACGCGTACGGATGAGCGTGGCCGTCCTAACCGTGGCCCGCCAGCAGTTGCTCGAACGCCGCCTCGTCGATCACCGGCACGCCGAGCTTCGTGGCCTTGTCGAGCTTGCTACCCGCCTCGGCGCCGGCCACGAGGTAGTCGGTCTTCTTCGAGACGCTGCCCGCCGGCCGGCCCCCGGCCCGCCGGATCGCCTCCTCGGCCTGCTCGCGGCTGAACCGCTCGAGCGTGCCCGTGACCACGAAGGTCTTACCCGTGAGCGGCCCTGCCTCGATTCGCTCGGCCGCCGGCACGTCGAGCTTCAGTCCGGCCGCCCGCAGGCCGGCGATCGTCCGCCGCCCATCGTCGCTCGCGAGCCACTCGTGGACGCTCGCCGCGATCGCGGGCCCGATCTCGGGCACCGCCGCCAGCTCCTCCTCCTTGGCTTCCGCCAGGTCGTCGATCGTGGGAAACCGGCCGGCGAGGAGCGACGCGACCCGCGGCCCGACGTGCCGGATGCCCAGGGCGTTGAGCACCCGGATCAGTCCGCGGTCTCGGCTCTTGGCGATCTCCTCGACGAGCGAGGCGGCCGACTTCTTTCCCATTCGCTCGAGCGGCTCGAGCTGCGCCGGCGTGAGGGCGTACAGGTCGGCGTAGTCCCTCACGAGCCCCGTCGCCACGAGTTGCTCCACGAGTTTGTCGCCGAGGCCCTCGATGTCCATCGCGCCCCGCGAGGCGAAGAACCGGATCCGCTCCCGGCAGCGGGCCGGGCAGTCAACGTTGGGGCAGCGGATGGAGACGCCTTCGGGATCCTTGACCACGGGGGTCTGGCACTCGGGGCACTCCGTGGGCGGGTGCCAGACGGGCAGCCGCTTCTCCCGCAGGTGCTTCTCCACGCGGACGACGTGGGGGATCACCTTGCCCGCCTTCTCCACCACGAGCACGTCGCCGACGCGAACGTCCTTGCGGGCCACCTCCTCGGCGTTGTGCAGGCTCGCCCGCCGGACGGTCGTGCCGGCGAGCTCGACCGGCTCCAGGTCGGCCACCGGCGTGATGGTGCCCCCGCGGCCCACCTGCACGCGAATACCGGCGAGCCTCGTCGTGGCCTCGAACTTCTCGAACTTCCAGGCGATGGCCCAGCGGGGGCTCTTGGCCGTCGCCCCAAGCAGTCGCTGTTGGGCGAAGTCGTCGACCTTGACCACGAAGCCGTCGACCTCGAAGTCGAGCTCGTGCAGTTCCTCGATGAGTTCCGTGCCCCGCTCGACGAGCGCGTCGAGCGATTCGAACACCTCCGTCCGCGGCGCGATCGGCAGGCCGGCCCGTGCGGCCCAGGCGTAGAGCGCCGTCTGCGAATCGACGCTCAGCTCCGTCGCGTCGCCCACGCCGTGGCAGAGAAACTCGAGCGGACGGGTGGCGCACTCCCGCGGGTCGAGCAGCCGGATGCTGCCGGCCGCCACGTTTCGCGTGTTGGCGAAGGGGGCGAGGCCGGCCTCCGCCTGCCGCTCGTTGAGCACGACGAGGTCAGAGTTGGTCATGTAGACCTCGCCGCGGATTTCGACCAGCGGCGGCGGGTCGGGAAGCGCGAGCACGAGCGGCACGCCGGGGATCGTGCGGGCGTTGTGGGTGATGTCGTCGCCGGTGACGCCGTTGCCCCGGGTGGCGGCCAGTCTCAGCACGCCGTGCTCGTAGGTGAGTGAAACCGCCACGCCGTCGATCTTGAGCTCGAGCACGAACCGGGGCGGCCGCCCGTCGCCCCCTTCCGTGAGCAGTTTCTCGACCCGGCGGCCCCAGGCCCGCAGGTCGTCGACACCGTAGGTGTTGTCGATCGACATCATCGCCACGCGGTGGCGGACGCTTGCGAGCGCCTCCACCGGCTCGTCGCCGATCCGCTGCGTGGGGCTGTCGGCCGTGACGAGTTCGGGATGCTTCTCCTCGAGCGCTCGCAGCTCATCCAGGAGTCGGTCGTATTCCCGGTCGCTGATCTCGGGGGCCGCCTCGACGTAATACTTCCGGTCGTGGTGCCGGATCTCGTCGCGGAGGCGGGCGATCCGGGTGGCGGCCGAGGCGGTCACGGCTCGTCGGCTCCCGGGGCATCGGAGTCGCGGGTGGCCCGCTCACGGCGGATCCGCTCGCCGGCAACGTGATCGATCCAGATCGCCCCCACCGTGGCCACGGCCAGGACTGCGATCTCGCCGACGAGCAGGGGCGTGCCATAGCGGGTCAGGAAGGCGTCGAGCACATGGCTGCCGCCGGTGGCGGAGGCCGGCCGCACACCGCGGAGCACGGCCACGCACGAGGCGGCCGCCGTGATCGTGAACGCGAAGCCCACGATCCCAAGCAGGGCGTAGAACGGGTTGCGCGGGGGGCGTGGCATGGAGCGGCCTGCGTCCGGGAAAACACTTGATTATACCGCGGGCTCGGGGTTGCCCATGCCGAGTCGCCGGACGCTCGCTTCGGCCCTCCAGGCCTTCGCTCGCTCCCTGCTGGCTTCGCTTCGGCATCCTGCCTGCGCTTGCCAACAAGGCCGGCTCCGTCGGCATGGGCAACCCCTCGCAGCCCAACCGGAGCGTCGAAGCGTGGATCACGCCCGAACCGGCACCGCTCTTAGGCGGCGGCCTTCGTGCGGGCGAGCAACTGCTCGGCGGCGGCCACGACCCGTTCGACCTCGATGCCGGCCATCGAGACCGTGTCGGTCTTGCGATCGTCCCACTTCGGCCGCAGGGCTTCGGGTGGCTCGACGCAGATGTGGTGCGAACCGTACGGCCCGTTCCGGGCCGCGGGCACCGGTCCGAACAGGCCGACGCAGGGTGTGCCGACCGCGGCGGCGAGGTGCAACGGGCCGGTGTCGCCCGAGATCACGAGCCGCGAGAGTCGAAACAACTCGCCGAGGTCCTGGAGCGTGGTGTCGGGGGCCACGACCGCCTCGCCGCAGGCCTCGGCGGCGATCTGCTCGGCGACGGCCCGCTCCTCACCCCCACCCCAGACCACGAGCGGTCGGATGCCGTGGCGGCGATGGAGGCAGCGGGCCAGGGCCGCGAACCGCTCGGCCGGCCAGCGCTTGCTCGCCCAGCCCGCGCCCGGATTGATCACCACGGGCGGATCGGTGAGCCGCAGGCTGGTGAGACCGTGCCGCACCCGCTCGCGGCTCACCGGCCAGGTGGGCATGTCGAACGACGGCCGGCTCTCGCGGACCCCCAGCGGCACCAGCAAGTCGCAGTTGCGATCGACGACGTGGGTCGCGACCGGCTTGACGAGATTCGTCGCGGCGAGCCAGGCGTATTCGCGGGCGACGGGCCGGGCGAAACCGATCCGCATCCGGGCTCCCGAGAGCCAGGTGGCCACGCCGCTCTTGAGCAGGCCCTGGAGATCGATCGCCACGTCGGGCGCGAAGGCCCGGAGTTGCTGGCGGAGCGAGAGCACCGCGGCGGGCGACTTGAGCCAGCCACGGGGCAGGCGAAACAGATGGTCGATGGCGGAGTGGCCGGCGAGCACATCGGCAGCGCGACCCTCGACCGCCCAGCCGATCCGGGCCTCGGGGAAGGCCCGCTTGAGTGCCACGGCGACGGGCACACCGTGCAGGACATCGCCGATGGCCGACAGTTTGACGACGACGATCGAGCGGGGAGAGGGCATGGTGTCGCACCGGGAGAGCGACCGCAGAGGATCGCGTCCGCCCCCCCGCGAGGACAAGGTCAGTTTCGCCGCCGGTAGCGTGAGTTTTTCGTGAGCCCGCAGTCCCCTGCCGTGGGAGCCGGAGCGGGCCGCCGTTCAACCGCCGGACAACTCGCACAGCAGCGCGTCGGCGACGGTCTGCGGACAGCTCCAGACCACGAAGAAGAGCGATTCGCGCATCAGCCTCTCGGCCGGGTGCCCCTGGACGAAGCCGGCGCCCTTCGAGGCGGTCAGCGCCGCCTGCCCGGCCCGAAGCGCGAGGTCGGTGGCGGCTGTCCGGAGCCGGTCCCGGTCGGTGGTCGCGAGACCCTCGCGGGCGGCCTGCGTCAGCCGCTGGAAGAGTCTCTCGCGTTCGGCAGCGAGCCGCTCCGCGACCGGGGCAAGCGGCTCGCGGCGTGTCGCCTCGGCTGCGACCAGGGCGATCGACGCCCGAGCCGCGCCGAGCGCCAGGGCCGTTGTCGCCAGTCCGCCCGTGCGGGGAGCGTTCTGCTCTGGTGGCTCGATCACGTGTGCCGGCCGCACGCCCGTGAGGCGAACCGCGGCGGTCCGGCTTCCGGAGAGCGCCAGCATCGCCAGCGGCGGCTCCAGCGTCACCCCAGCCGCGGTCGTCGGCACCACGAAGAAGACCTGCTGCCCGTCCGGCGCTTGAGCGCCCGTGACGATCGTCGTGCAGGCATCGGCGCCGGTCACCCACGGACACACCCCGTCCAGCCGCCAGCCGGCGGCGTCGCGGTCGGCCACGAGCGCCGGCCGGCCGAGGTGTCGACGGCTCGTGGTCAGCTGCGAGATACCGACGGTCGTGAAGGTCTCGCCCCGCGCCAGCGGTGGGAGCAGGGCCGTCCGCAGATTCGCCGGCCCGGCGGCGATGATCCGCACGGCCGCCGCCCACTGCGAGAGCGCCAGCGCCGTGGTCAGGCAGGCCGTCGCGGTCGCGGCGAGCGTCGCCACGAGCGTCTCCTCGTGGTCGGCCGTGCCACCGCAGTCGGCGGGCACAAACCGGGCGAGGATGCCGGCACGGGCGAGCACCCGCACCGCGCCGCTCGCCCACGGGCCCTCCACCGCGGAACGCTCCGCGAGGCTCGCGAGTTCCTCGCAGGCGGCGTCGATCGCTGCGTGGGCGGCGGAGTCGGAACACGAGGCCATCACGACAGCATCATACGCAGGGTTCGGCCCCGGCGCACGCCCGCTCCGGTGCGGCTATACTGCCGCCACTTCTGGCAGGCGGTCCCCTCCTCTCCGAATCCCACCTGGAGCCCCAACCATGAGCCAAGCCGAAGACATCGCCCGCGGCAGCACCATCGCCGCGCCCGCCACCGCCAACGGCGCGGCCCACGCCGGTCATCTGCCCCCGCGGCTCGACGAGTTGTCGCCCCAAAACCTGTACGACAAGTGCATGGCGCTGGCCCGCAACCTGTGGTGGAGCTGGCATCCGGAAGTCACCAACCTGTTCCGCGATCTCGATCCCGTCCGCTGGCGGCAGCTCGACCACAACCCGATCGCGCTGTTGGCGGAGTTCACGCCCGAGCGGCTCGAGGCTCGGGCGGCGGAACTCGTCCTCTACAGCCGGATCAACCAGGCCCATCGCCGGATGAAGGAATACCTGGCGGCCGAAAACACCTGGAGCACGGTGCATGCCGGCGTGCTGGGCTCGAAGCCGGTCGTCTACTTCTCGGCGGAGTTCGGGATCCACGAGTCGGTGCCGATCTATTCCGGCGGCCTCGGTGTGCTGGCCGGGGACCACGTGAAGAGCGCCAGCGGCCTCGGCATCCCCCTGATCGCCGTCGGCCTGTTCTACACGCAGGGCTACTTCCGCCAGCATCTCGACGTCGACGGCTACCAGCACGAGGAGTACCAGCCGACCAAGGTCGATCTGCTGCCGATCGAGCCGGCGGTCGGCACCGACGGCCAGCCGATCATGGTCCGTGTCGACACCCGGGGCGGGGCCCTGTTCGCCAAGGTCTGGAAGCTGGCGGTCGGCCGCTGCAGCCTCTACCTGCTCGACTCCGACGTTCCGGAAAACGCCCCGGAGGACCGGCCGCTGACGAGCCGACTGTACGGCGGTGACACCCGCACCCGGATCCGGCAGGAGATCATCCTGGGGATCGGCGGCGTGAAGGCGATCCGTGCCCTGGGGATCGTGCCCGGCGTCTACCACTTGAACGAAGGCCATTCCGCCTTCGCCACGCTCGAGGCCGTGCGGGGCCGGATGGAGCGGGACGGGTATCCCTACGACGACGCGGTTCGGCGGGTGGCCCGGCAGACGGTGTTCACGACCCACACGCCCGTGCCGGCCGGCCATGACCGGTTCGACTCGGGCCTGATGGAGGAGCACCTCGGCCCGATGCGGGACGCCCTGGGCATCTCGCACGACCAGTTGATGGGCCTCGGCCGGGTGGAGCCCCACAATCACGACGAGCCGTTCTGCATGACCGTGCTGGGGCTCAAGCTGTCGCGGCGGGCCAACGCCGTCAGCCAGCTGCACGGCCACGTCAGTCGGCGGATGTGGTCGAACCTCTGGCCGTGGAAGGTGGAGGAAGAGGTGCCGATCGGCCACATCACCAACGGCGTCCACGTGCCGAGCTGGCTCTCCTGGCAGATGCTGCAGCTCTACGACCGCATTTTCCCGGCCAACTGGTTCCGGCAGATGGGCGGGCCCGACGTCTGGCAGAAAATCCACGAGTGCGACCCGGGCGAGCTCTGGGAGACGCACTACGCGCTCAAGAATCTGCTCCTCCAGTTCGTGCGCCGGCGGCTGGCCCGGCAGTGCCGGCGACGGGGCGAGTGTGACGAGGCCGTGGAGCAGGCCCGCACGGTGCTCGACCCGAACATCCTCACGATCGGATTTGCCC
>CAXNGP010000036.1:0-11173 GCA_964201845.1 Pirellulales bacterium | reverse complement strand
CGACACCGAGTATCACCTGCTCTGCATTCCCGACCTTGTGCAGGCCAAGAAAACGCAGCGAAGCAAGGATTGGCCAGTGATCGAACTGCTCGTCACGATCCACTACCGTGAAAATGCAGCTTCACCGACCGCCGCCCATATCGATTTCTGGCTGCGCGAGGCCCGCACCCCGGAACTGTTGGTGGAACTCTGCGCACGGTTTCCGATCCAGTCACGGGAGGTTGTGGCGAGCCGGCCTCTGGTCCAGTTTGCCATGGAGCAGTCACTCGATGAACTGCGGGAAAGCCTGGACGCGGAAGTGCGGTCAGAGCAGGCGCGCGACCGCGTTTACTGGGAACCCTTGCGGCAGGAGCTCGAGCGATTCCGACGCGAGCACCGTGAGCGTTAGGGGCTTTTCGGCCACGTGACCCGGCCGGCCTCCGGCGAAGTGTCCGGTCGCCCTGCCGGCCTGAATTTGGCGACTTTGCGGAGCCTCGTCACCACGGAATCCCGGCCCTCGCTACCGTTTGCCCGCTCCCGGGATGGCAGCCCCGCGGAGGTGCTGCGGAGTTGATCACCGGGCACCTTCGAGGGTTTTGACGATGAATCGAAAGTTTTTCGTTCGGTTGATGGGTTTGACGGCCTGCGTTGCCACGTTTGCGATGTCGAACGAGGCCGAGGCCGGCCGCTGGCATCGCCGGCACGCCAGCAATCCGTGCTGCGAGCCGGTTTGCTGCGAGCCGGTCTGTTGTGAGCCGGTCTGTTGTGAACCGGTCTGTTGTGAACCGGTCTACGTGACCAGTTCTGCGCCGTCCTGTTGCGCTCCGGCGTACGAGACGGTGGCGCGGTACGACAGCTGCGGCCGCCTCGTCTACCGCCGCGTTGCCTGCTGCGAGACGATCGTCGCTTCACAGATCGTGATTCCCGCCGCGGCCTGCTGCGGGATCGCGAGCACCGGCTCGGCCGACACCGAGGACGTGGCCAAGACGACCGCCGTGGAATCGGTGGCCGCTACGACGGCTTCGGTCGTCAAGTAGTCCTCGCTCTCGCCAGCGTTCGATCTGACCATCGACCGGCGGGTGAACCGTTCGCTTCCTCCCGGGCGGAGGCTTCTCCGCCCGGGAGTTTTTGCGCGTCCGGAGTGGCCTCGTTGAAGGGGGGCAGGTCACGGAGCCTCGCCCCCATCACTGCCGGCCGCGGGTCTCGAGGACGTACCGCAGCAGGTCGTTGAACTCGCGGCGGTCTTTGAGCATCTGCACGAGCCCCGCCGGCATCAGCGACACCGGGGAGGCGACGATCTCGTCCACGTTCGACTTGGGGACCCGCACCGGCTCCGGCTGCGTCGGGCTACGGAGCACGACCTCTCGATCATTCTCCTCAACCTTGATGCCCGTCAGCTGCTTGCCGTCGTTGGTCACGACCGTGACCTGGGCATAGTCGGGATCGATCCGCTTCGACGGCTGCAGGATCGACTCCACCACCTCGGCGTCGGCGAGCGTCGTCTTGAGATCGGGGAGGTGCGGCCCCAGCCGAGCCGCGCCCCCCGGCGGGTCGTGGCAGGTGTAGCAGGTGGAGCGGGCGTCGTAGAACAGCTTCTTCCCGCGGGCGGCGTTGCCACGCGCCCGGGCCACCTTGGCCAGCTGCACCGGGTCGGCGGCGAGCAGTTCCTTCTCGAGCGCGACGTTGCCCGTCACCTCCGCAGCTTGGGAGGCGCTCGCCGCGACGAGATCGGGCTCGAGCGGATGCGCGGCGAGCAGTTCGTCGGGGTTCCAGAACGTGGAGCGGGAGCCGGTCTCCTTCCGCACCTTCGCCACCAGGTCGGCACTCACCGGCGAGGCCTTGTTACCCCAGGTGTTGCGCACGAAGGTCAGCACTGCCGCCGTCTCCTCGTCGTTCAAGAGCGCACGGAAGGCCGTCATCGGCGGCACGCCACGAGCCGGATCGTAGGTCTGGCCGTTGACGACCATCGGCCCCCAGAGGCCGTGGAGCACGCTCTTCGCCAGCCGCTCCTCGCTGCCGACCACCCAGGGGCTGCCGACGAGCGTCGGGTAGATCACCCCCATGCCCTTACCGTTCGCCTGATGGCAGGTCATGCAGTGGGCCTCCCGCTGGTAGATCTCGGCCCCCTTCTCGTAGGCCTTGCGGTCGGCGCCGGCCAGATGGGCCGGCGGGTCGAACTTCACGAACTCCTGCTCCGGCTGGGCCACGAAGCCACCGGCCCCGTTCTGGTCCACGTCGTGCCAGAAGTGCTTGACGGTGGTGGCGGCCATGGCTGCATGCAGCACTTTGGAGGCCAGCAGTTTCGCCAGCAGCTTCTCGTCCCGCACGTCATGCTGCTGGTGCAGCCAGAGGGCCTCGAGCAGGTGATGAGCCTGGGTCTCGTCGTCGGGGTTGAAATCCTTCATCCACGTCTTTGTGGCCGCGATCACCTCCTCCGTGGGCCGACCGGAGAGCTCGATGCGGGTCCGGTGCCGCACACCGTCGACCGGATGCTTCAGGTTCTCGAGCAGCGCCGGGATCGGCTGGCCGGCGATCGCCACCGGCTTCTGCAGGGGCCGGCCCTTGGCCGTGAGCCGGAAGATCCGGCCGTGGGTGTGGTCGCGATTGGGATCACGGATGTTGTGCTGCATGTGGCCGATGATCACGTTGTGCCAGTCGGCGACGTAGAGCGCGCCATCCTCTCCCACGATCGCGTCGGTGGGGCGGAAGTTGCGATCTTCGCTCTCGAGCAACGCCTTCACGGGAGTGCCCCAGACCTCGCCGAACTTCCGCTGCGTCTGCGGCTTCGGCTTGCCGTCCTTGTCCTTGCCGGCGGCTTCCACCTTGGCCGCCACCTCCGCGTCGGTTTCGCCGTCACGGTCGAGGTCGTACTGCTTCACCCCCAGGAACCCGATGGTGTTGCAGATCAGGAAGTCTTGCTGCAGGTCGTCGGGGAAATGCTCCGAGGAAACGACCTCGTCGGCCGCCACCGGCCGAAACTCCTTCTCCAGGAGCTTGTGCATCTTGAAGCCCTTGCCCTCCGGCCGCACCTGGAAGGAGTTGCCGCCGGTGCCGTCGTTGGCGTAGCAGTAGCCCCACCGGTCGAAGCTCGTGCCGTGGGGGTTGGGAGAGTTGCCGGCGTGGGGCGTGATCGAGAAGCGGCGCGGGTCGAAGCGATACATCCCGGAGGCACCGATGTTGAGGTTCGCCACCCAGGGCGTCTCATGGTTGTGCACCAGGAAGATGCCGCTCTGCCAATAGATGCCGCCGTCGGGACCGTAGATCAGATTGTTCGCGGCGTGGTGGGTGTCCTCGGTGCCGAGGCCCTGGAGCAGGACCGTGCGGACGTCGGCCTTGTCGTCGCCATTGGTGTCCTCGAGATACAGGAGATCGGGGCCCGAGGTGACGATCACGCCCTTGCCCCAGAACTCGAACCCGAGCGGATTGTGGACGTTGGCGAAGATGATCCGCTTGTCGGCCCGGCCGTCCCGGTTGGTGTCTTCCAGGATCATCAGGCTGTCGTTCATCGGCTTGAGCGGCTCCCACTTGGGATAGGTGTTCCAGCAGGCCGCCCACAGCCGCCCCTTGGCATCGACCTGCAACTGCACGGGATTGGCGAGATCGGGAAATTGCTCCTCGGAGGCGAACACATTGAGCTCGAACCCCTCGGGCACTTTGACCTTCGCGCGGCTCTCCTCGGCGGAGAGGTATTCGACGCTCCCCTCCTTCTTCCCATCCGAGCTCTTGCTGCCGCCGCCCACGTTGGACTTCACCGGCACCGGCGGCGGCACGTTGGAGTCGTCGACCGTAGCGGGCTTGCCGGCCGCGGCCGCCCAGATCGCGGGGTCGCGGTTGGCGGTCATCACGTCGAGCATCACGAGCTCGTGCTTGAGCACGTCGGCGTTGCTCTGGCCGTCGACGAACGTGAGGCCCGAACGGTTGCCCCAGATGTCGTTGCCGTCGGTGGCCCGAAAGCGGTTGTGCCAGTGCCAGTTCTTGTCGACCACGGCGGCATGCACCGTGGCGAGATTCGCGTCTCCCGCGACGGTCTTGCCAAGCAGCGCCTGCGAGATGGTGTCGGCCAGCTTGCGGTAGCCGGCGTCGTTCAGATGGCAGCCGTTCAGCGTGAGCTGCTCGGTGCTCGAGGCGAAGAGGTCGTAGGTGGGGGTGTAGAGATCGACGAAGGTCGCGCCGGCCGTGGCGGCGGCCCGCCGCGTGGCTTCCGTGTAGGCCGCGAGCTTGGCGTTGTGGGCGACGCCGTCGGGCAGGTTGTCGTCACCCGTGTCCTCGAAGGCGATCGGACTGAACAGCACGAACCGCGCCGTGGTGCCCTTCTCGGCCCGGAGCTTGCGGTAGTCTTCCACCGCCTTGACCAGATCCTTCTCGTACTTCTCCGCCCCGGCCGGCCCGTCATACGACTCGTTGTAGCCGTAGAACATGAAGAGCACGTCGGGGTCGACCAGTTCGAGATAGGCCGGGTCACTGATGGCGCCCTGGCTCCGCGGACGCTTGGCTGCCGTGTCGCCGGAGATGCCCATGTCGCGAAACCGGACGTCGAGGCCCCCGAGTTGCTGCTGGAGCACCGTCTCCACCCAGGGCGAATGCTGCATCCGGTCGGCCAGGCCATTGCCGTAGATCGCGACGACATCCCCCTTCTGGAACGCGAACGGTGTGGCCGGGGCGTCGGCGGCTCGGGCCCGCGGTGGCAGGGCCGGCCCACCCAGGGCCGCGAGCAGACAGAATCCAGGGAGGATCCACACCAAGGACGTCGAAAACAGCGAGGGGGCGGGGCGGCGCATCGATTGGTCTCGGGGGGCGGTGGAGTATCGACGAACCCCAACAGTCTAGCGTCGAAACGGCCGCCCGTGGTGCGGGGATGCCCGCCGGATATCCTTCCGCAGGTCGGCGGGAAGCCGCCATGCGTGGCGCGGCTCACCGGCCCGCCGACGCGGGCCTCCCCGCTTCCCTGCCCTCCCAAACGGCGGCGGCCCCAAAGATGCGTGCCCGACTGATCCTCAACGGCAAGAAGGCGGACCGCTCCGACGTGCGGGCGGCCGTCATGCAGCTGCGGGCCTCCGGCCACGAACTCGAGGTCCGGGTCACCTGGGAACGCGGCGATGCGGCCCGGCTCGTGGCCGAGGCGGCCCGCGAGGGCATCGAGCGGGTGATCGCCGGCGGCGGCGACGGCAGCGTCAATGAAGTCGCGGCCGGCCTGATGGCGGTCGACGCATCGGCCCGGCCGGCGCTGGGCATCCTGCCCCTGGGCACGGCCAACGACTTCGCGACCGCCTGCCGGATTCCCGTCGACGCGGCGGCCGCCCTCGCGCTGGCCGTCACGGCGGCGCCCGTCGCCGTCGACCTCGGCCAGGCCAACGGGAGCGTGTTCGCCAACGTCGCCGCGGGCGGGTTCGGCGCGGCCGTCACGGCGGAGACGCCCGTGGAGCTCAAGAACTTCCTCGGCGGCGGCGCCTACACCATCATGGGCCTGCTCAAGGCCATCGACTTCCGCCCCTACGCCTGCGGCATCACCACGCCCGCCGGCGCGGTGGAGGGCAGCGTGGTGGTGGGGGCGATCTGCAACGGCCGGCAGGCTGGCGGCGGCCAGCCACTCGCCCCCGAGGCGCTGATCGACGACGGCCTGCTCGACGTCGTGTTTCTGCGTCCGTTTCCCGTGGCCCGCGCGGCCCAGGCGGCCGCCGAGTTCATGGGCCGCGTGCCCCCGGGCGAGTTCGTGGTGCGGATCCGGGTGCCGTGGATCGAGGTCGAGGCCCGCGACCCGCTGCCGATCAACCTCGATGGCGAACCGATCCACGAGCGCCGGGTGCGGTTTGCCGCGCTGCCGGGCTGCCTGCGACTCGCACTGCCCCCCGACTGCCCGTGCCTCACTCGCCCACCGGTTGCCCGATGAGGTTCACAGCACGCCGCTGACGAGGCCGGCGGCGACGAGCACGAGCAGCGCCGCCACCAGGCGCTGCACCGTCTCCGTCGTCATGCCGGCGAGGAACCGCCTGCCGACGAGCGAGCCGGCCACGGCCGCCATGACCGCCGTCGCCAGGAGCGGCCAGTTGAGCTCGTTCCGCACCCCGGCCACCTGGCCGGCATAGACACCCAGCCGCGTGACGTCCACGAGGCAGGCGATGACCGCGCTCGTCGCCACGAACGCCTCGGTCGTCAGCCCTGCCCGCGTCAGAAATGCCGCCCGCAACGCACCCTGCATGCCCGAGAGGCCGCCGCAGAAGCCGCTCAACAGGCCGCCCAGGGGCATGAAGCGGGGCGAAAAGGAGAGCCCGCGGAACCAAGGGAGCACCTCGACCGCAGCGAAGCATGCGAGCATCACCCCGATCGCGAGCTTCACCGGCAACACCTCGAACGACCGTCCCAGGGCCCGGTACACGAGCAGCGGCTCGGCCGCCGAGAGCCGCCCGAGGAGCCAGGCGCCGGCGATCGCGGCCGCGATCGCCGGCAGGCCGAACCGCAGGATCGTGGGCCGGTCGGCGAGCCGGCCCACGAGCATCACCTTGACCAGGCTGTTGACGAGGTGGACCACCGCCGTCATGGCGATGGCATGGTCGACCGGAACGAACACCGCGAAGGCCGGCAGCAACAGGGTGCCGAGCCCGAAACCCGAGAAAAACGTGAGCCCCGAGGCGAGGATCGCCACCAGCGCGATCACGAGGTAGGCCATGACGACACGTCCCCCTCAGCCACCGGCGTGAAGCCGGTTCAGCGCCGCTCGACGTCGGGCGTCTCGAACTCCGTCCCGTGCAGGTGCTCGGCCTCGGCTGCCGGCTGCGTCAGCACCTGCCACACGCACCAGACGAAGAGCACCGTCACCGTGCCGACGGAGGCGATCATCACGAACAGGCCGGCGGGCTGCATGGGAGGGCCTCAGGCGGGGGGTTCGTCGCGATATTTCTTCGAACTGGCGATCGTCGTCGCCAGCCCGAAGGCCACCACGGCCACGAGGCCGATGCTCAACCAGGCGACGGGATTCCCCTTCTCGAACAGGTCGGTCACGTAGCTGCTCGGCTTCGCCCTGCCCCAGCCGATCACGTTCTCCATCACCCACAAGCCGAAGATCGCCATCAGAAATGCCGGGCAGACGTAGCGGAGAATCGGGCGAAAGAACCGCGGCAACCGCAGGGCCGCCCCGCGATGGAGTTCCTCCCAGCCCTGGTCGATGCCGAAGAACCACGCGAACAGAATGATCTGGATCATCGCCAGGACGAAGATCAGGAACGTTCCCACCCAGAAGTCCAGCGTGTCGAGCGCCTTGAGGTCGCGGGAGAACCAGGCCACGAAGCCCGTGCCGAGCGCCGTCAGCGTGCCCAGCAGCCCGACCGATCCCTTGCGGCCGATCCCCAACGCCTCTTCCAGCAGGGCGATCCCCGGTTGGAGCATCGAGAGCGAGCTCGTGATCGCTGCGATGAACAGCACGAAGAAGAACATCGCGCCAAACAGGCTGCCGGCCGGCATCTCGCTGAACACCAGCGGCAGCACGTTGAACCCCAGGCCGAAGGTTCCCTGCCCAGCCACCCCCGCGAGACCCAGAAAGGCCACGGCCGCCGGCAGCGTGATCAGCCCCCCGAGCGCCACCTCACAAAACTCGTTGGTGGCGCTGGCGGTCAGGCCGCTGAGGACGAGGTCGTCGCGCGGGCCCAGGTAGCTGGCGTAGACGAGGATCACCCCGAACCCGACCGACAGCGAGAAGAAAATCTGCCCGGCGGCGGCCAGCCAGAGGTCGGGATCGGCGAGCTGGGACAGCACGGTCTTCCGCTCGACGCGGGCGCCCGCAGTCGCCGCGGCCAGGAGTTCGGCCTTCGCCTGCTGCGCCGCCGGGTCGGCATCGACCACCTCCGCGAGCGTCGTGCCATCGGCGGCCACGACCAGCGTCTTGCCGGGATTCCACATGTAGCCCAGCCCGATGGAGACGTTCTGGTCAGGCTTGGCCGGGTCGGGCGTGCCCAACGTGAGCACGCGGGCCAGCACCAGCAGCGAGAGGACGACGAGCACCGGCATCCCGATCTCGCAGACCTTCTGGATCCCCTTGGAGATCCCCCGGTAGATGAGCACCAGGTTGAGGCCGCACACGACCACCAGCCAGGGCAGCAGCGCGTCGAGATCCAGCCGCAGGGCCGTGCCATCCCCGTCCTTGCCGACGAATCCCGCGAAGTAGGCCTGCGACTCGGCGACCGTGGCAAACCGCAGCGTGGGATCGAAGAAGGCACGGGCGAAGCGGACCGTATAGCCCAGCGTCCAGGCCTCGATCACCACGTAGTACATGAAGATGACGAGCGGGATGATGGCCCCCAGCACGCCGATGTACTTGCTCCCCCTCCAGGGCACCAGGCAGTGAAATACGCCGGCGGCCGAGTTGTAGCCCCGCTGGCCGGCGTAGCGGCCCATCGCCCACTCGGCCCAGCCGATCGGCAGGCCGATGATCAGGAACGAGATCGCGTAGGCGATCATGAAGGCGCCGCCGCCAAACTGCGCCGCTTGTCCGGGAAAGCGGATGAAGTTCCCGAGGCCCACGGCGCTGCCCGCCACGGCCATGATCACGCCGAGCCGCGAGCCCCAGGAATCCTTGCTTGGAGTTTCCATGGGGGAGAGCGTACCGCACGCTGCGCGTGGCCACCAACGGCGGAAACATCGTCGGGCGTGGGGCGGAGTTACCCCTACCCCGTCGCCGGACGTTCACTTCGGGCATCCTGCCCTCCGCTCACTCCATGCCGGCTGCGCTTCGGCATCCTGCCTCCGCTTGCCGCCAAGGCCGGCTCTCGGGGTAGGGGCAACCCCGCCCGGGCTCACCAGCGGTGACTTGCGGGCTCAGCGGTTCGGTGTTGAATCTTCGGCCCAGGCCGAGACAGGCACGCAACTGCAGAACAGGTTCCGGTCGCCGTGGACGTTGTCCACGCGGCCCACCGGCGGCCAATACTTCCGTCGCTTGAGGTCGGCGACGGGAAACACGGCCTCCTCGCGGGAGTAGGGCCGCGGCCAGTCGGCCACCGTCACGGTCGTCGCGGTGTGCGGCGCGTGCACGAGGGGATTGTCGTCCCGCGGCCACTCGCCCACCTCGATCCGACGGATCTCTTCCCGGATCGAGATCATCGCCTCGATGAACCGGTCGAGCTCAGCGAGGCTTTCGCTCTCGGTGGGCTCCACCATCAGCGTGCCTGCGACGGGGAAGCTGAGCGTCGGCGCGTGGAAGCCGTAATCGACGAGCCGCTTGGCCACGTCCTCGGCAGAGACACCGGCTGTCTCCTTGAGCGGTCGCAGGTCGAGGATGCACTCGTGGGCCACGCGGCCGCCGGGGCCACAGTAGAGCGTGGGGAAGTGGTCGCGGAGCCGGGCGCTCACGTAGTTGGCCGCGAGGATCGCCGCCGACGTGGCGTGTCTCAGGCCATCGGGCCCCATCATTCGGCAATACATCCAGGAGATCGGCAGCACCGCCGCGTTGCCCAGGGGCGCGGCCGAGACGGCGCCGACCGGCCGGCCGGTGATGCCGCCGGTCGTGTGGCCCGGCAGGAAGGGGATGAGATCCTCCACCACGCACACGGGCCCCACGCCGGGCCCGCCGCCGCCGTGCGGGATGCAGAACGTCTTGTGGAGGTTGAGGTGGCTCACGTCGCCGCCAAACTCGCTCGGCGCCGCCAGCCCCACCAGCGCGTTCATGTTGGCGCCGTCCACGTAGACGCGGCCGCCGTGGGCGTGCACGATCTCGCACAGCCGCTTCACCTCCCGCTCGAACACGCCGTGGGTGCTCGGGTAGGTGATCATCACGGCGGCGAGCCGATCGGCGTGCGCGCGGCACTTGGCCTCGAGCTCGACGAGGTCGACGTTGCCGTCGGTGTCGCAGCCCGTCACGACCACCTCCATGCCCGCCATCTGGGCGCTGGCCGGATTCGTGCCGTGGGCCGACGAGGGGATCAGGCAGATGTCGCGATGCCCCTGGCCACGGGCCCGCTGCCAGCCGCGGATCGCGAGCAGGCCGGCGTATTCCCCCTGGCTGCCGGCGTTGGGCTGGAGGCTGATCCCGGCGTAGCCGGTCGCCTGGCCGAGCCACTCGACCAGTTGCTGCTCGAGGAGGCGATACCCCTCCCGCTGCTCGGCCGGCGCAAAGGGATGGATCTCGGCGAACTCGGGCCACGTGACCGGGATCATCTCGCTCGTGGCGTTGAGCTTCATCGTGCAGCTGCCGAGCGGAATCATCGTGCGGTCGAGGGCCAGGTCGCGGTCGGCCAGTTCCCGGAGATAGCGGAGCATCGCCGTCTCGCTGCGGTGAGCATGAAACACCGGGTGCTCGAGGAACGGGCTCGTGCGCCGCAGCGATCCCGGCACGAGCGGCTGGGCGGCGGCCGCGCACGCGTCGAACTCGGGCACCGCCCGCCCCGGCTCGGCAAACGCGCCCCACAGCCGAACCACGTCGCCGGGCTCGGTCGTCTCGTCGAGGGCGACCGCGACCGTGGCCGCATCGAGCCGCCGGAGATTCATGCCCAGCTCCCGAGCCCGCGCGAGGATCGCGTCGGTGCGGTCGCCGGTGGCGACGCAAAGCGTGTCGAAAGCCTGCGGATGCCGAGGCGCGAGGCCCAGCTGCCGGAGCCCCTCGGCCAAGACGGCCGCCAGCCCAGTCACCCGGCGGGCGATGCGAGCGAGCCCCTCCGGCCCGTGATAGACGGCAAACATCGAGGCCACGACGGCGGGCAGCACCTGCGCCGTGCAGATGTTGGAGGTGGCCTTCTCGCGGCGAATGTGCTGCTCGCGGGTCTGGAGCGCGAGTCGGTAGGCCGGACGGCCGGCCGAGTCCACGCTCACCCCCACCAGCCGCCCCGGCATCGACCGCTTCAGCTCGTCGCGGCAGGCGAAGAAGGCGGCATGCGGGCCGCCGCAGCCCATCGGCATCCCGAACCGCTGCGTCGAGCCGACGACGATGTCGGCCCCCCACTCGCCCGGCGGCACGAGCAGCGTGAGGGCGAGTGGATCGGCCGCCACGCACAAGAGCCCCTGCTTGGCGTGCACGAGATCGGCGAGCCCGCGCCAGTCGGCCACCTCGCCGTCGGTCGCGGGATATTGCACGATCGCCCCGAAGCAGTCGCCCGCGGCGAGCTGCTCGGGCACATCGCCGACGACCAGCTCGATGCCCAGCGGCTCGGCCCGCGTGGCGAGCACCTCGATCGTCTGGGGGTGGCAGCGACGGTCGACCAGGAACCGCTGGCTC
>CAXNGP010000035.1:0-11177 GCA_964201845.1 Pirellulales bacterium | reverse complement strand
TCCATGGTCGAGGCGGCCTCGGCGAGCCACTCGCACCCGGCGAGCCGTCCGGGGCCGACGAGGGCGGCGGCGTCGAGCGGGTCGAATGGGTCCGCGGCGGGCGGCTGGCGAGGAGGCAAGATGGGTGACTCGAGCGGACTGGGGACGGGCGGCCGCGGTGCGGACGAACCAGCCGGCGGAGACGAAGGCATCGCCCCGGTCGGCTCAGCCCTCCACGGCCACGGCTGCCCGCACCGACAAGGGTTTTACCGCTTGCCTCGTCGCTTCGCCGCGCGGTACTTCCTGCCCGCTTCGGGGGTGTTTTCCGGAGCGGTCGTGGCGCCGGTCTGCCGCGACGGGTTTCTCGTCACCGGCAGGGCTGCTTGGCTTCCCGGCCAGGCGTGCGGCATGGCCTCAGCGCGTCGGATCATCGTCTGTCTTGTCGCGTGCGTCGCCCTGCCGGCGGTCGCCCGGAGCCAGACCGCCTCGCTGCCACCGCCGGCCCCCTCGTCGCTCGATCGGCTCGCGCAGGCGCCGACGCTCTCGCCGCCGCCGCCGACCTGGGATCCCTACGCACCACAGGCGACTCAGTTGGTGCCGCCGACGGCCCCCGGCACCTCATCCTGGGCGCCGTCGGCGATCAGCGGCCAGCCCGGCTATCCCGGCTACTCCACGGCCGCGCCGTCGCTCGTGCCCCCCGGCACCCAGCCCCCGCCGGGAACGATGACACCGGCCGGCTACCCCGCCCCGAGCAGCGCCTTCCAGCAGAACGTGCAGCAGACCTACACCCAGACGATGCACGTCTTCCAGGGCGTGCGGGGGAGCTGGGCCTACCTGATGGGCGACGGTCAGGGCACGAACGTCGGCGTCAACGAACTCGACACCACCGCCACCTTCGCGCTGCCCTTCTTCCACAACTCACCGGTCAACGTCAACCATGCGCCCCTGTTGATCACGCCCGGCTTCGGCCTCCAGCTCTGGGACGGCCCCCAGACGTCGAGCACGCTCCTGGCCGACCTGCCCCCCAACACCTACGACGTGTTCCTCGACACGGCCTGGAATCCGAAGTTCACTCCGGTGTTCGGGGCCGAACTCGGGATCCGCGTCGGCATCTACACCAACTGGGACGTGTTCGTGTGGGAGAGCTGGCGCCTGATGGGCCGCGCGATCGGCACGCTCCAGATGACGCCCACGATGCAGGGCAAGGTGGGCATCGTGTACCTCGATCGCAACCAGGTGAAGCTCCTGCCGGCCGTCGGCATGACCTGGACCCCGAACGCCGACGCGCGCTACGACATCTTCTTCCCCTCGCCGCGGGCCGCGAAGCGGTTCGGAGCGACCGGGCGGCACGACTGGTGGGGCTACATCTCGGGTGAATACGGCGGCGGCGCCTGGACCTTCCGGCGAAGCACGTCGCTCTACAACATGATCACCGGCTTCGACTACAACGACATCCGCATCGCGCTGGGGACGGAATGGGTGCCGAAGTCACAGACTGGCTTCGCCGGCAACTTCGAGGTGGGCTACGTCTTCTACCGGCAGCTCTTCTACGTGCAGGGGCCGCCGCAGATCCAGGACCTGCCCGACACGATCATGTTCCGATTGGGCTTGGCGTACTGACTTCAGGGCTGCAGGGGCATCCATGCCCCCTGCAGCCCTGCCGGGCCTCCGCCCGGCGGCCGCCGTCCGGGCGGCCGTGGTCGTGCGTCCGCCGCGAAATGGTGCCCGGGATGCGCGGATTTCAGTCGAGGTGTGCGACCCGCATGGCACGCAGCGCGGGCTTCGCCCGCTGCGTGCCGCAGATGGCCGCCGGCCTCCGTCGGTTCCTCAGGCGATGGTTTTTGGTCGGGGTCGCCCCTGCCTCGGAGCCGGCCTTGCGAACCAGCGGAGCCAGGGATGGCGGAGCGCAGGTCGCATGGAGTGAGCGGAGGCCGGGAGGGCCGCAGCGAGCGTCCGGCGAGGGGGCAGGGGCGGCCCCGACCTTCCGGTTGACGTGGCTGCTGGTGCTCATGGCGGCGATGTCACACGGCATGGCGGGGCGGGCCGACGAGGCGGTCGTGCCGCTGCCGCCGGTGGAGCAGTCGTTCTTTGAGCGGATCCGTCTGGCGGCGCTCGGCGATCCGCAGGATCTCACCGAGCCGCTCTTGCCCGACGACCTGGCGCCGCCGGGGCAGCCGCGGCAGGAGTTCGAGCCGCCCGCCGGCCGCAAACTGCCCCCCGGGGCCAAGCCCGGGCCGCTGCAGCAGGCGATCTTCACCCTCACCGAACTGCCCCGGCTGGGCGACGACGGCCTCGGCCTCACGACGCTCGACACGAGCTTCACGATCGGGATGCCGGCCCCCACCGTGAACTCGCCCCTGCTCGTGACGACCGGCTTCGGCACCGCGTTTGTCGACGAGGTGCCCGGCCCCATGGATCCCGGCCTGCCCGCGCAACTCTACGACGCCTGGATCCAGGCCCGGTGGCTGACGAAGATCGGCGAACGCTTCGGGGTCGATCTCGCGGTCGCGCCGGGCTGGTACAGCGACTTCGTCAACGACACGCCCGAGGCCTTCCGGATCACCGGCCACGGTTTCGGCGCCTGGGAGGCCCACGAAAACCTCCGCGTCGTGGCGGGCGTGATCTATCTCGACCGCCGCGACGTCAACCTGCTGCCTGCGGGTGGCCTGCTCTGGACGCCCTCCGACGACCAGCGGCACGAGCTGATCTTTCCCAGGCCGAGGCTCGCCTGGCGGGTGGCCGAGAGCCGCCGTGCGGCCCAATGGGTCTATCTGGCCGGTGAGTTCGGCGGCAACCAGTGGGCCGTCGAGCGGGACAGCGGCGCCGACGACGTGGTCGTCTACCACGACTATCGGCTGCTGGTGGGCTGGGAGCGGCGACCGGCGGATCTGGGCGTCAACTGGCGGCTGGAGACGGGCTGGGTGACCGGCCGGCTCGTGGAGTACTACATCACCGACACGGCCGACTATCACCCCGGCGACACGTTCCTCGTGCGCTGGGGGGTGTGGTACTGACTTCACGGCTTCGCGGCCATCCATGGCCCGCGAAGCCTTGGGCGGGCGGAGGGCACGCGCCGGTGCCCTCGCCCGCCGGCGCCGGGCATCGTGTCCGGCAGTCATCCACCGGCGCTGCAGGCCATCCATGGCCCGCGAAGCCTTGCCGGGCCTCCGCCCGGAAGTGGCTCCGCCTCCGGCGTCGCAACTGTCTGGTTGCGTTGTTCAGGCGCGAAGCCCTCCATGGCCCGCGAAGCCGTGCCGGGCCTCCGCCCGGCGGCCGCACCTCCCGGGCGGCCGTGCTCGTGCCTCCATCGCGCAGGGTGCGTGGGATGGGACGAATCGAGCGGGTAGGCAGGGGGCTTTGGGCCGCGATTTTTCCGGCCGCCGAATCCTTGCGGCGGCGGCAGCGCGGTGGTCTAGTTTTTGGAGTTGGCAGGGGGGAGGCACTCGTACGCGAGGTTTCCGATGATTCGTCATGCTTCCGAGACAATGCTGCCGCCGCGGTTCGGACTGGCCGGGGCGGCGGCGATGGTGGCCGTCAGCGTCGCGGCCCTGGCCCTGACCGCAGCGGGTCCGACCTCGCCTTCGTCCGACGCTCAGGCTGCGTCGATGGCGCGTGAGACGCCGCGGTGCGTCCGCTGCGGCCGGACCATGGCCGACCATGACTCGCCCGCCGCTGTCTCCGTTGCCGATCCCGCTGGGGAGGCGGCGGTCTGCAGCCAGTGTGTCCGCTGACAACGGTTCCCGTCGCGGGCCTGTCCCACCGCCGGCGCTGCGGCCAGCCGCCCGCCGCGATCGACCGGCTACCCGCGGTTCGCCGCCCGCCGCATACTGTCCCGGCCGCGCGGCCCAGGCCGCGATCCTCCCGGGAGAACCTCCGATGCTCGCCCCCGCGACCGGTGACTTCGCCAGCCGCCTCCTCGAGGCGGCGCGGTTTCACGACTACCGCTACGCCTCCAATCCGCTGGCCGATGGCACGCTGCCGCCGATTCCGGGCGCCCGCTTCCCGGCGTCGCTCCACGAGCAGGGACCGACCCGCACGATCCCGCTCGACGCGAGCGAGCGGCTCCTCTGCCCCGGGCCGGCCACCGCCCCGGGGCTGTGTGCCAACTTCGTGCACGTGCGGTCGGGCGAGTGCCACTTCACCGACGCCAATGCCACGAGCCAGCTGTTCTTCGTGATGCGCGGGCAGGGCAGCACGCGGCTCGCCGGCGACGACGAGTTCGCCTGGCAGGCGGGGGACCTCTTCACGCTGCCTGCCCGCAGCCGGGCCCTCCACGCGGCCACGGCCGACGCGGCCCTGTACTGGATCCACGACGAGCCGCTCTTGCGCTATCTCGGGGCCGAGGCCACGCTGCCGCAGTTTCCGGCCACGCTCTACCGGCGGGACGAGCTGAAGCGGGCGCTCGACGCGGTGATCGCCGACCCCTCGAGCGCCACGGCCAACCGGCTCTCGATCCTGCTCGGCAACCGGTCGCTCCCCCAGACCATGACGATCACCCATGTTGTGTGGGCGATGTTCGGCATCCTGCCCGTGGCCGCCGTGCAGGCACCGCATCGCCACCAGTCGGTGGCCGTTGATCTGGTCGTCGACGCCAAGCCCGGTTGCTACACGCTGGTGGGCAGCCGGCTCGACGACCACGGCCGGATCGTCGACGGCGAGCGATTCGACTGGGAGCCCCACTCGGTGTTCGTGACGCCGCCGGGCCTGTGGCATTCGCACCACAACGAGTCGGGCCACCCGGCCCACATTCTTCCGATCCAGGACGCCGGCCTGCACACCTTTCTGCGGACGCTCGACATCCGCTTCTCCCGGCCGCGGGCCGGTGCCGGGGGCGCCGAGGTGGTGACCAACGCCTCGTAGCCGCCTGTCGGCCGAGGTGTCCGGCGGGGTTTCGTGCGGCCAGCCCGCGGAGAACGCCGGGCGGGTGACAGGCCGCTTGTCCGCCCCGCGCCACTTCGGCGAGGGTTGCCCCGTGCCGGGATGGGCGCGGGCGTGCTGCGACGCATCGGCCGTGGGCGGCGTCAGGCGGCCCGCCGGACCGGTGCCGCGGGGAGCGTCGTCTCGCGGGCCGGGGCGGAGTCGCCGTCGGCCGTGTCGCCGTCGTCGGCGTCGTGGCCGGCGGGGCTCGCCTGCAGGCCGATCAACCGTGAGACGAACACGGCCATGTAGAACCGCCCGAACACCGCCTCGAGCCACACGAGCCAGCGGGCGGTCGCCGAGGCGGGGACGATGTCGCCGTAGCCGACGGTCGTGAGCGTCACGAAGGAGTAGTAGGTGAACACGCCGGCGGCCGCGAGCGGGTCGGTACCGGTGTCGACTTGGTAGCGGCCGAAGTCGATCGCGAACGACCCGGGCGCGAGTCGCTCGAGCAGCGTGTAGACGTTGGCCCAGCACATCCCGAACAGCACGAACACGCACAACGCGCCGCAGATCAGGTCGAACACGATCTGCTTGGCCGCCAGAACGTCGACGAGGATCAGGAGCCCCACGGTCATGATCGGCACGATGAAGGTCACCGCCCGGGCCACGGCCCAGAACCAGTAGTGGTCGCCCGGGATCTCGCCGACGGCGAAGGTGACGGCCAGCACGACGATGCCGGGCACGACCAGCGGCGCGCCGATCGCGAACATCCGCCGGCCCCCGAGGGCCGCCACGGCCCCGAGGAACACGACCTGCTCGGCCACCATCGCCGCGAGTTCGGCCTTCGGGTGGCCCTCGGTCACGACCGCGAGCACCGGCAGGAGCAAGAGGTGCACCAGCAGGATCGCATACCGGCCGAAGTGGGGCCGGCGGACGACCTTGGCCAGCTCGCGGAAGGGATTGACGTCGGAGAGCATGGCCGGACGGTAGCGGCGGCCGGGCAGGCCGCGGGAGGGCAGTTGCCGCGGTTTTTCCGGGGAAATCGTCCCCCGAGCGGGCAAAGCATGTGAACTATGCTTGATCTGTCTCGGCTGCGCTTGCCCGGTTTCTCCGGCCTCGCGCCCGGGCGACCGTCGACCCCACCCCTCTTTCCCACGTTCCCAAGGGCCGCGTTTCATGTTCCGCCCCCGTTTCATCGCGACCCTGGTGGCAAGCGTGTCGCTCCTGGCAGCTGTCCGCCCGACCCTGGCCGACGAGGCGGCCGGGGGCGACAAGCCCGAGAAAGCCCCGCCCGTCAAGCAGCCCGTGGCGATGCTGCCCGACGCGAGCCAGCCGCCGGTGGTCACCGAGCACGCGCTCACGATCGGCGGCCGGGAGCTCGCCTACAAGGCGGAAGCAGGCATGCTGCCCTTGTTGAAGGAGGACGGCGGCCCGCGGGCCAACATTTTCTACGTCGCCTATACGCTCGTGACCGAGACCGACGCCGCCCGGCGGCCGATCATGTTCTGCTTCAACGGCGGCCCCGGCGCCTCGGCCGTGTGGCTGCACCTCGGCGGGCTCGGGCCCCGCCGGGCGAAGGTCAACCCCGACGGCTCGCTGCCACCGCCCCCGTTCGAACTCGTGGCCAACGAGCACACGGTCCTGCCGGCCTGCGATCTGGTGTTCATCGACCCCGTCGCGACCGGCTTCAGCCGCGCCGCCAAGGACGAGAAGCCCGAGCAGTTCTTCGGCAAGGATCCCGACATCGCCGCGATGGCCGAGTTCATCCGGCTCTACACGACCCGGAACGCCCGCTGGCGGAGCCCGAAGTATCTCTGCGGCGAGAGCTACGGCGTGTTCCGGGCGGCAGGCCTGGCGGCCGAACTCCAGGACCGCCACGGCATGTTCTTGAACGGCCTGGTGCTCGTCTCGGGCCTGGTTGACTACGGCACGATCATGCCCGGCCCGTCGAACGACCTTCCCTATTCGCTGTTCCTGCCGAGCTTCACCGCGGTCGCCCACGCCCACGGCCGGCTGCCGGCGGATCTCCAGGCCGATCGGGCCAAGGCGCTGGCCGAATCGGAGGCCTTCGCGGCGGGGGAATATCTGACGGCCCTCTATGCCGGGGCGGCCCTGCCGGAGGCGCGGCGGCAGGCGGTCGCGGGGCAGCTCGCCCGCTTGACGGGGCTTCCTGAAGCGCTCGTCCTCGACCATGACCTCCGCGTCGATCCCTCCACGTTCCGCGAAAAGCTCCTGGCCGACCAGCGGCTGATCCTGGGACGGTTCGACGGACGGATCACGGGCCGCGACGGCGACCAGGGCAGCGGCGACCCCCGGTTCGATCCCTCCTACGACGCCGCGCTCGGGCCCTTGGCCGCGGTGATGAACGCGTATGTCCGCGAGGAGCTGAAGTTCGAGAGCGACCTGCCGTATCGGGTGCTGACGGGCGTGGGTCCGTGGCCGCAGGACCAGAACCGCTACGCGAGCACGGCCCGGCAACTCGGCGAGGCGATGAGCCGCAACCACCACCTCCGGGTGCTCGTCCAGGCGGGGGCCTGCGACCTGGCCGTGCCCTCCCTGTCGATGGTCCACTCGATCGACCACCTGGGGATCGACCCCGACCTCCGCAAAAATGTCGTCTATGCGACGTATGACTCGGGGCACATGATGTATCTCCGCCTCGAGGACCTCGCGAAGCTGGAGCGGGACCTGCGGGCCTTCCTGGAACCTGCCGCCGCCCCATGACCCGTCCGAGCGTCGCGCCGCTGCCACTGGAGGAACTTCGCGACACCTACCGCGACGGCCTGCTCGCCGACTGTGTGCCCTTCTGGATGCGGCACGGCCTCGATCGTGAGCACGGGGGCGTCTTCACCTGCCTCGACCGCGACGGCAGCCGCTACGACTCCGACAAGAGCGTCTGGTTCCAGGGCCGCTTCGGCTGGCTGCTCGGCACGCTCTGCACCGAGGTCGAGCCTCGCGCCGAATGGCTGGCCGGCAGCCGTTCGTGCGTCGAGTTTTTGGAGCGGCACTGCTTCGACACCGACGGCCGGATGTTCTTCATCGTCACGAAAGACGGTCGGCCGGTCCGCAAGCGGCGCTACGTGTTCTCCGAGATGTTCGCGGCGATGGCCTTCGCCGCCTATGCCGCGGCGGCCGATGACCGGGCCCGGGCGGCGGCGGCGCTCGACGTCTTCGAGCGGGCCTGCACGCGGCTCGAGACCCCGGGTGGCATCGAGCCCAAGCTCGTCACGGCCACCCGGGCCACGGCGGGCTTTGGCGGCCCGATGATCGTCTTGGGCACGGGCCAGGCCCTCCGGGCGGCCTTCATGCGGCTGGGCGACACCGCCGCGATCACGCGGGTGAACGCCCGGATCGACGCGGCGGTTCAGGCGATCACAACCAACTTCATGCGGCCGGAACTCGAGGCGGTGCTCGAAAGCGTCTTGGCCGACGGCACGCCCGATCTCGAGCATGCCGACGGCCGGCTCGTGAACCCGGGGCATGCGATCGAGGGCGCCTGGTTCATGATGCAGGAGGGCATCGACCGGCAGGACCGGTCGCTCGTCGACCGCGGCCTGACGATGCTCCGCTGGACGTGGAAGCTCGGCTGGGACGACGAGTTCGGCGGGATCCTCTACTTCCGGGACGTGCTGGGAAAGCCCGTGACCGAGTATTGGCACGACATGAAGTTCTGGTGGCCGCAGAACGAGGCGATCATCGCCACGCTCATGGCCTGGGACCTCACCGGCGACGAGGCGTTTCGCTGCTGGCATGCGCAGGCGCACGACTGGGCCTTTGCGCACCTGGCCGACCGCGAGCAGGGGGAGTGGTATGGCTGGGCCCGCCGCGACGGCACGCCCACGCACCACGCCAAGGGCAGCCTCTGGAAGGGGCCCTTTCATCTTCCGCGGATGCACCTGGTCTGCTGGCAGCTGCTCGAGCGGCGGCTGGCCCGGCGCGTCAGTGACGACACACTCGCGACGCCATGAGGTTCCATGCAGGATCGTCTCGGGCTGGCTGCGTGTTCCAGCGCGTGGCGCCGGCGTGAGCGGTCATTTTGCCGGCTTGTCGGCCACCAGTCTGTCGGTCTCCGCGAGGGAGAACCGGGTGCAGACGACCGACTGCTTGTCGGCCCCGGGCCGGTACTTGATGTAGGTCGTGGCCAGGATCGAGCCGTCCGGCAACCGTTCCATCCCGGGATAGCCGCAGTCGCCACCGGCATGGCTGTGGAGCAGTTTCACGCGGTAGTCACCCGGCTTGCCCGCCTTGATGTCGTCGTAGCGGCCCACCCAGGCCACGAAGTGGCCGGGCGTCGTGCTGCCCTTGGCCTGGTCGCGGAAGGCGATGACGAGCCGGCCGTCGGGCGCGAAGACGCCCATGTGCCGGTCGCCCGTCAGGCCCCACGGGGTGTCGACGGGCTTCGACCAGGTCGATCCCTCGTCGCGGCTGAACATCACGAGGCTCTGGCCGGTGTGGGTGTTCTCCCGCAACAGGCAGCAGAGTTCCGTGCCATCGGGTGAGCGAAAGCAAAAAGGCTCGCAGGGGTTCTTGCCCTCGACCTTCGCGATCACAATCGGCTCGCCCCAGCTGAGCCCGCCGTCGGCCGTGCGGGTCGCGAGCACCTCGAGCGGCGCGCGATCCTTGTCGGCCGGCCCCCGGTGGTAGAGGCCGAGATGGCTGCCGTCGTTCAGTCGCACGACGCTCGAGAACGTCATCACGCAGCGAAAGCCCAGGGGCGGCATCTCCTGCCAGGTCGTGCCGCCGTCGGCGGACATGATCGAGGGCATCCAGCCCCCCTTGGCGTCGCGACCCTTCCGGGCCGAGAACACCCACAGCCGCTCGGCGCCGGCGGGATCCACGAGCCGATAGAGGCTCGGGCAGTTCCAGTGCTCGCGGAACGCGGCTGGCAGCGCGTCGTCGAGCCGCGTCCAGGTCTGGCCGCCGTCGGCAGATTTCGCCATCGGCCCGGCATGGCCGCCGTGGCCCACGCTCCAGACGGCGAGAATCTCCCCCGAGGGGAGCGTGAGGGTGGTGGGATGGCCCTGGTAGACCGCGGGCGTGCCGGCGGCGATCACGGTCTGCCGGGCGGTGTCGCCCGAAAGGTCGACCGTGGGAAGGTCGGGGCTTTCCGCCGCCCCGGCGCCGCGCACCACAGCGGCGACGAGCAGGGCCAAGGCCTGGCGGATCAACGACAAGCGCTCACTTCGTGGGCGGGCCATGCATCAGGTCTCCGATCGGCAGCCTCAGGAAATACAGTTCCGCGAGCCCCTCGTAGAGCACGCCGACGTGGGTGGCATCGGCCTGGGCGAGGCAGGAGTAGCCCAGGCCCTGGCGGGAGTCGTAGAGCGTGTGCCGGTGCTCGGGCCAGGTCAGCCCCTCGTCGGCCGAGACCTTGATCGTCATCGTGTGCCGGCCGGAGGTGGTGGCAGGATTCGAGTAGAACAGGTGCGGGCCCTGCGCCGGGAGATCGAGCCGTAAGAGGCTCGCCATGCAGACGCTCTCCGGCAGCGCCTTTCGGTCGCTGGGGTGGAGCTGCCAGGTGCGGCCGAGGTCGCGGGTCACCGCCACGGTGCGGGCGCCGCCCCGGTCGTCGCGGCAGTTGATCATGATCGAGCCGTCGCCGAGCTCGACGAGCTGGCTTTCGGTGGTCTTGTCCTTGACACCCGTGCCGATCCGCCAGGTGGTCCCGCGGTCCTGCGACCAGAGGAGCGTGGAGTGGGGCACGTTCCTCGCGTCCTTGAATTGGCCCGGAAAGACGAGCGTGCCGTCGCGCAGCGTGATCCCCGTGCCGGGGCCCGCCAGCACGAGCCGCCAGGCGGGGTCTTTCACCTCGCGGGTGATGTTCCGCGGCTGCGACCAGGTCTGGCCGTCGTCGTCGCTCGTGGCGATCACGAGCTGGCCGGTCTCGGCGGGTGTCAGGCCCGGCCCGGACCCGTGCCAGGCCCGCTTTCCGTGGCTCCAGAGGGCCGCCACGAACACCCGGCCCGTCTCGCGGTCGGCGAAGATGCACGGGTCGCCCACGCCGTCGAAGGCGAAGGCGGGGTCACGGCCCATGTCGAGCGCGACCTGCATCGGTTCCCAGGTCTTGCCGCCGTCGGTGCTCCGCTGGGTGCCGACGTCGATGTCGGCGGGGAGATCCGCGCCGCCGCGGTAGCGGATGTCGTAGGCGGCCACGAGGCTGCCGGCCTTGGTGCGGACGAGGCCCGGGATTCGGTAGGTGTCGGAGCCGCCGTCGTTTCGCAGCCGCAGGGCCACGCCCATCCGCTGGCTCCCGGACGGGTCGCCGTCGGCCACGTCGCGCGTGCGGCCCGACACCGTGACGCTCGTCACGGCGAGGTCCACCCGGCCGTCGATGTCGG
>CAXNGP010000034.1:0-11252 GCA_964201845.1 Pirellulales bacterium | reverse complement strand
CAGGCGAGGATGTCGGCGGCGGCCGCGGCGTCGAGCAGGCGAGTGAGCCTGAACCAGCGGATCACCCGACGACGCACCCGCTCGGTGAGCGCGGCCAGATCGGCTGGGGTGATTGGCCGCGCCCGCAGGAACGCCGGCGGGGCGTCGTACCCTGCTTCGGCAGCAGGCGGCATGAAGACCCCGTCGGTCACGCAGGCATGGAGGTGGACGTGGTGGTTGAGCGCCGAACCGAAGCGGTGCAGGAAGGAGATGCCACCGAGCCTCGGGAGGGAAGCACTCGGTGTGTCGGCAGCAGCGGTGACACCGGAGGCCGTGATCAGAGTCCCCTCAATCTCGTCGAGGAAGATTCTCGTGACGGCGGCGACGGGTCGGGGTCGGTCGGCCAGAAAGCCCCGCAGCCGCTTCGGCACGGAGATCACCCACTGCCGCACGGGCACCGGCGGGATGACGTGATCGGCGAGATGCGCCGCCGTCTGTGCCATGTGCCTGCCGTTGCAGGACGGGCAGACGCCGCGGCCCTTGCAGGAGAAGGCCACGACGAATCGCTGGCCACAGCCCGTGCACCGGGCGCGGGCGAAGCCGAAGCAGAGGAGCCCGCACTGGAGATAGCCGCGAAGCTCCTCCTCGACATAGCCCGGCACGGGCCGCTCGGCAGCTTCCCGCCACTCAAGCCAGCTCTCGAGGTTCTCGGAGATAATCCTGTGGAGCGGCGTCTTCTCGGGCCGGCGACGCTCGTAGCGGCGGGACGCCGCGGGACCGCCGTGCGGGCGGCGTCGGCCTCGCGCGGGAAACCCTGTGACCGCGGTGACCATGGGCGGACCGGCAGGTGGACGGCGGGAGTAAACGGCCGTACACTATCTGCGGGACGGAGCGGTTCGCCACCAGCCGATCGAAACGTTCGTCAGCAAGAACGCGAATCGTGGGCATGCCCGGTCGAGCGGCGATGGGCGTCCTCCGGGAGGCTATCGCGGATGCGATGCAAGCGAAGACCGACGAGTCCCCCAGCATCAAGAGCAAGATGGACGATGTGGCTGAGGCGGTGGCGGCCGTGAAGCGGGATTTGATCGGCGAGCTGCCGAAAATGCGGCGGGCCGGCCGGACCGATGTCAGCGACCTCGCGGTCTCGGTGAACAGCCTGACGCCAGTCTAGGAGCCGCTCTACGCCGTGGCGTGATGGCTGGTGGCGTGCCGGGGTGGCGGGCCCGGTGCTCATCAGCATGCCGACGGTCCGCTCTCGGAAGACGTCAGGCCGTCACCGTTGACCGTATCGGCCCGCCAGGATTCCTTCGAACGACAGGTCTTCGTCGAGTGTCGGCCAGTGCAGCCCGAAGGGCGAGATCTCGATCCGGCCCACATCGTCCTCGGCGGCCGACTCCAGTCGAGGGTTGCCCTTGATGGGAAAACTCACCTCATGGCCGCTGGCGAACCTGACGAAGATCATCCCTCGCTCATGCCATGCCTCCAGGGCGCGATCCGCCAAGGTGGTCGGCCCATTTTTGTTTGATGAGTTCGAGGTGGTCATGGATAAGATCCTCCGCTCGCGAGAGCTCTCTGACATTCAATCCGACTGATTCACGTAGTTCCACGTCCGGTTCGACAACGAACACCGCTTCACCCCCGGCCCGGCGTACATGAACGTGGATTGGTGGGTGGTCGTTGCTGTAGAAGAAGAACGAGTAGCCATCTTCTTCGAAAATCTTTGGCATCGACAAAGTTTACCCGGACGCTTGGCCTCAGACCGGTGAATCCCCAAGCTGGTCGCGGAGGCCGCTCGACGCCGTGGGTGACTGCTGGTGGGGTGCCGGGGTGGTGGGCTCGCCTGCTGCGGGGTCTGGACCCTATTGGGCAGTGAGCGAGAGCCCGGAAAACAGGTTTGAGGATTCCTCAAATCGGTACTTTTTTCCCCGTCTCGCCCGTGGAGCTGGCGGAAGTGCAGAAGCTGTCCGGGAAGGAAATCCCTTTGATTTGTGGGTTTCCTGTTCCTGCTGTACAAAACGTTGGGGTGGTTTCTCCGGTAGACGCAGGTTTGTGGTACCGGGGGTAGCGGGTTCGAATCCCGTCAGCCACCCTGATTTCCTTTCCTGCATGTCCCCGGCCCTCCCGGAGTTGCTGCCCATGCCCCGTTCCATCCTGCCCGCCGCCTCCCGCCGCACGTTCATCGCCACCTCCTCGGCCGTGGCCGGGTATTGGGTGTCGCCGGGCCTGCGGGCCGAAGACAAGCCCGCCACGAGCGCCAACGAAGAGATTCGGTTCGCCTGCATCGGGATCGGCGGCAAGGGGCAGAGCGACTCCGCCGACGCCGCCCGCAGCGGCAAGGTGGTGGCCGTCGCCGACGTCGACTCCAATCAGCTCAAGCGGGCGGAGAAGTCGTTCGCCGGTGCCAAGACCTACACCGACTTCCGGAAGTTGTTCGCGGAGATGGCCGGCGAGTTCGACGCCGTCACCGTCAGCACCCCCGACCATGCCCACGTGATCGCGGCCGCCGAGGCGCTGAACCTGGGCAAGCACTGCTTCTGCCAGAAGCCCCTCACCCGCGCGATCGCCGAGGCCAGGCTGCTGGGTGATCTCGCCCGGGGCAAGGGTGTGGCGACCCAGATGGGCAACCAGGGGACGGCCGCCGACTCGCTGCGGCGGGCCGCGGCCTTCATCAAGTCGGGCGGGCTCGGTGCGGTGAAGGAAGTGCACGTCTGGACGAACCGGCCGGTGTGGCCGCAGGGCGGCGGGCGGCCCGCCGAAGCGCCCGTGCCGAAGAACCTCGACTGGGATTCCTGGATCGGCCCGGCGGCGATGCGGCCGTATGGCGCCGGCTACCATCCCTTCGCCTGGCGCGGCTTCTGGGAGTTCGGCACCGGGGCCCTCGGTGACATGGCCTGCCACACCTTCAACATGCCCTTCATGGCGCTCAACCTGCGCGATCCGGCGAGCGTGCAGGCGACGACCAGCGGCCACAACAAGGAGACCTACCCCAAGTGGTCGATCATCGACTTCGCCTTCCCGGCGTTGGGCGAGCGGGCGGCCGTGAAGGTCGTCTGGTATGACGGCGGCAAGCTGCCCGAGCAGGCGCTGTTCGCGGGCTATCCCGGCGAGAAGGACAAGCACGGGCAGGAGAAGCCGTTCAAGGCGGCCGGCAGCGGCGTGCTCGTGATCGGTGAGAAAGACACGCTCTACGCCCCGGGCGACTACTGCGAGAAGGGCTTCACCCTCAAGAGCGGCGGCACGCCGGCCGAGGTCGAGTTCGAGAAGTCGCCGGGACACTTCCAGGAGTGGATCCGGGCGATCAAGGGGGGGCCGGCCGCGCGGAGCAACTTCCCCGACTATGCCGGTCCGCTGACCGAGACGATCCTCCTGGGCAACCTGGCCGTCTGGGCGGCCGACGCCCCGGAGACGGCCGGCAAGAAGGTCGAGTGGGACCCCAAGGGTCTCGTGGCCACCAACGCCCCCGAGCTGGCCGCGATCGTTCGGCCGAAGTATCGCGAGGGCTGGAAGGCCTGAGGCGAACGCCGGACGTCGGAGGCGACGGGGATCGGCCGCGGCGGTGCGGATCCGGTGCGCCGGCGGTGCGATGGCCTGGGCATTTCGCGGCGCTGGCTTGCGTGACCGAGGAGCGACCGAGGAACGATCGAGGAACGAACGGCATGAGCTATCCATGGGCGGTGGTGACGGCCTGCCTGGTTTTGGCGGGCGCGGCGGTGACGGCGGCCGAGCCGCTGCCGGCCGAGAAGATGGCCGTGGCGGCCGCGGAGACGCTCGGCGGCGTGGTGGCGTATGGCCCTGACGCCCACGTGACCGGCATCGCGCTGGCCAATCGCCCCACCACCGACGCCGACCTCGCTCTGTTCGCGGGGCTGCCGTCCCTGGCGGCGCTCGAGGTCTGGGGGGCGGAGATCACCGACCGGGGCATGGAGTCCATCGAGCGGATGGCGGCGCTCGAAAGCCTCGTGCTCGAGAACACCGACGTCACCGACACCGGGGCCGAGCGCCTCGCCGGACTCGACCGGCTCAAGGTGCTGAATCTCCGGCGGTCGTCGAACATGGGCGATGCGGCGCTCGTGCCCGTGGCCACGCTCGCGGGGCTCGAGCAGTTGATCCTGCTCTACAACAACTTCACCGACGCGGGGCTGGCCCACCTCGCCCCGCTGGAGAAGCTGCGGCTGATCGACCTGCGGGGCTGTGCCCTGATCGGTGACGCCGGGCTCGAGCACGTCGCCTCCCTGAAGACCCTCGAGCGGGTCAAGCTCCGCTGCCCGAGCGTCACCGACGCGGGTCTCGCCCACGTCGCCACGCTCCCCAAGCTCCGCGGCTTTGCCGCCGAGGACGGTCAGATCACCGACGACGGCCTGGCGCCATTCGCGGGCAAGACCGAGTTGGACGAGATCAACCTGATGCGGACCTTCGTGGGTGACCCGGGGCTCGTCCACGTGGCCGGCATGACGAAGCTGCGGCGGCTCGAGCTGCGCGGCACGCTCGTGGGAGACGAGGGGATGGTGCACGTCGGCAAGCTCACGAACCTCGTCCTGCTCGATTTGGCCGAGACCTCGGTGGGCGATGCGGGGTTGGCCCACCTCGGCGGCCTCGCCAAGCTCGCGACGCTCGACCTCTGGGACACGAAGGTGAGTGACGCGGGCATGGACTCGGTCGGCCGCCTCGCCGGGCTCGTGTCGCTGAATCTGCAGAACACCGCCGTGGGCGACGCCGGCGTGGCGAAGCTCGTGGGGCTGACGAAGCTCGAACAACTCACCCTCTCCGGCACGCGGGTGACCGACGCGGCGCTGGGCTCGCTCACCAAACTTCCGCGGCTCAAAAAACTTGCGGTCGCGTTCACGGCCGTCGGTGACGAGGCCCTGGCCGCATTCGCCGCCGCCCGGCCCGATGTGGCCGTGGAGCGGTAGGCCACCATCCGACCCTGCCGGTCGTCGCGGTCGCGCCGACGGTTTGACTCGGCCCCGCTCCAGCGGTATCAAGACGAGCCGAAGTTCCGCTCCGGCGGACCGACTTCAGCCGCTGCCTTCGACCCCGCCTCACGCCACCGATCACGGGAGCCCACGCCATGTTTCTCGGAAAAATCTGGAATGCGTTCGCGGCCCAGATGAACAAGCTCGCCAACTTCTTCTGGACGGCCGACCCGATCGCCCAACTGCAGTACGAATACGACAAGGCCGTCGACCAGATGAAGGAAGGCCGCGAGGGCCTGGAGCAGTATCGGGCCCTCGTCGAGCGGGTCACGCGGCAGGTCGAGGGAGATCGCCAGCACGTCGCCTCGCTCGAGGCGCGGATCAAGGCCTACCTCAAGGCGGGCGAGCGGGACACCGCAGCCAAGTTCGCCCTCGAACTGCAGAAGGCCAAGAAGGAGCACGCCGAGAACGAGGCCCAGCTCAAGCTCCACGAGACGGCCTACAACAACAACGTCACCAAGGTGAAGCACGCCACCAAGAAGCTCGGCGACCTCAAGAACCGGATCAAGAAGTATGACGCCGAGCTCAAGCTCTCGCGGGCCGAGGCCGAACTGGCCAAGCTGGCCCAGAGTTTCAACTTCGACGTGACCACCGACTTCGGCCAGATCGAGGACGTGATCCAGGACAAGATCGGCCTCAACCGGGCGAAGGTCCGCGTGGCCGCCGATCTCTCCGGCGAGGGCCTCGAGGACATCAAGCGGGAGGAGGCGGTCGAGGAGTCGATGGCGGCCGACGCCCTCCGCGAGTTCGAGATCGAGATGGGCATGGTCACGCCCGAGACGGCCGGCGTGAAGGCCGACGACAAGGAACTCGGCACGCAGCGGGTGGAGCAGACCGCGGGCTGAGGTTCGTCGGAGCTCGATCCGCAGCCAGCGAGGAACACCCGTGACCAACACCAGCACGCAGCCTGAGCGGTCGTCCGCGCCGTCGGCGGTCGGCACCGGTGCCACCGACGCATCGCCGCCGGCCGTGCTCGGCGCAGGGGGCGTGCCGGCGACCGGATCGACCTCGTTGCCCGGCTGGTGCCCGGCCTGGGCCGAGCGGCTGGGCGACGCCTACCTCTCCGGCACGAGCTGCGTCTTCCTGCTCCACGGCAACGTGCGCGACCTGGTGCCCGTCGCGGCGCCGGTGGCGACCGGCCGCCCCGATCCGGTCGAGGCCTGGGGCACGGTGCCCGAGTTCCTCGCGCGGGAGATGTTCGGCCGCTGGGAGATCGTGCTCTCCTACGACGTGGGCAAGGGCTTGCGACCGCTGGCGGGCGCCGTTCCTGCCAGGCTGCGGTCGATGGCGGAGTGGCTGACCGGCCGCCTGGGCAACGCCGCGCAGTGGCCCCGTGAGCCCGACGCGGCCATCGCCGCGATCGACGCGATCCTGGAGCGGAACCTGATGGACCCGCCCGAGCAGCGGAAGCGGATCGCGGTGGTGCTCGACTACGCGCAGTATCTCGTGCCGGCCGGTGAGGCGGGTTCCCGCGCCGGGGCGGCCCGGCTCGTGCGGGTCTTGAGCTGGGCCACCAATCCGCTCCTGCGGCGGGTGAACGTGGCGATCGTGCTGGTCGCCGACACGCTCTCCGAGATCCATCCCCGGCTGGTGACCAGCGCCGCGGTCACGGCGATCGACGTCCCGATGCCCACCGCCGCCGAGCGGGAGCGTTTCGCCCTGGCTACCGCGGCCGCCGCGGGAATGCCGGCGAGCCAGGATGAGTCCGTGCGGCGGATGGCCGCCGTGTCGGGCGGGCTGACGCTCGAGAGCCTGCGGGGCGTGATCAAACTCGCCGCCCGCGACGGCTCGGCCCCCGATGGCGCCGAGTTCGCCGCCCGCAAGAAGGACCTGATCGAGCGAAGCTGCCACGGCCTGGTCGAGTTCATCGAGCCGCGGCTCACGCTCGATGCCGTGGCCGGCCACGAGGCGGCCAAGAGCCGGCTCGAGTCCGACGCCCGGGCGATCCGCCGCGGCCAGTTCGAGAGCGCCCCGATGGGGTATCTGATCTGCGGTCCGGTCGGCACCGGCAAGAGCTTCATCTCGGAGTGTTATGCCGGCAGCGTGGGCATCCCCTGCGCCGTGCTGAAGAACTTCCGCAGCAAGTACGTCGGCGAGACGGAGGGCAACCTCGAGCACGCGCTGGGCGTGCTCCGCAGCCTCGGGCCGGTGGTCGTGGTGGTGGACGAGGCCGACGCGGCGCTGGGCAACCGCGAGAGCGGCGGCGACTCGGGCACCAGCGCCCGCGTGTTCTCGATGATCGCCCGCCAGATGGGCGACACCCGCTACCGCGGCAAGATCGTCTGGATGCTGCTCACGAGCCGCCCCGACCTGCTGCCGATCGACCTCAAGCGGCAGGGGCGGGCCGAGGTCCACATCCCGCTCTTCTACCCCCACGACCAGGCCGAGATGGAGGCGATGTTCACCGTGATGGCCAGGAAGGCCAAGGCGAAGCTCGCCCCGGGCCTGCCGGGGCCGGTCGACCTCGAACTCGGCCTCTCGGGCGCCGACATCGAGAGCGTCGTGCTCGCCGCGCGGCGCCGCGGCCTCGAGCGGGCGGCCGATGTGGGCCAGCCGGCCCCGGAGGAGATCTCCGCCGACGACCTGCGGGCAGCGCTCGATGACTTCATGCCCTCGGCCCAGGGGCTCGAGAAGGAGCTCCAGGAAATCGTGGCCGTGCTCGAGTGCACGGAGAAGCGGTTCCTGCCCGAACGCTGGCGGAAGGAGGTCGACGCCCCCGGCGGCCGCTCGCGGCTCCAGGAGCGGGCGGCCGCGATCCGTGAAGTCATCAGTTCCTGACCGACCTGCAACCGTCCCCACCTGTCCGAGTCCCTGCGAACACCCTCCGAGGAGACAGCCGCCATGGCCGCCAAGACCCCCTGGTTCGACGACAAGTCCGAGGCCTCGCTGCTCGCGGAATACGCCCGCAAGCTCGACTCCTTCTGCGATGCCGTGGCCGATGGCCGCGTCACAACCGCCGAACTCGAGGAGCAGGAAAAGCGACTCGTCGGGATCATGAAGGAGCTCGAACCGCTGCTCTCGCCCGAGGCTCACGAGAAGGTGACCCAACTCATCTGCGAGGTGACCGCCTACGATCTCATGCAGGCGATGCACCTCGCCGGCAAGAGCCGTCCCAAGACCGTGTTTCGCGGCTGAGCCCGGCGAACTCCCGGAAGCGTTCCGGTAGTTCTCCCCCAACCTCTCCAGAAATCTCCCCAGGCCCTCCACGGGGCACACGAAAGGCGACCGATGTCCGGACAACCCAAGGCTTCTTTCTGGGTGGTGGTGTGGCTGGTGATCCTCGGCCTGGCCGGGTTCGCCGCCTGGAAGGCGGGCATGCTCGACCAGTTGGGCGGGGGGCCGCGCGGCCCGAAGCCGGTGGCCGGTGGCGCACCGGCGGCCGGTGGTGGCGGTGGTGGCGGGCCCGTGGCCGGTGACGACGCGGGCGCCGGCGGGCAGGCGACTGACGGGGCTGCGGGCGAGGGCGTGGTCACGGAGGCGGCGGACGACTCGGTCCCCACGACCGTCCAGGAGTATTCGTTCAAGCCCTCCGAGCGGCTGCCGCCGGTGACGGGCATCGCCGGGTACAAGCCGCTCCAGGACGAGACCGTCCGATTCGCCCTCAACGTCTGGGCGGGCTGGGCCCCGATCATCTACGCCAATGAAGGCTTCAAGCCGGGCAAGGTCTGGAAGACCCCGGACGGCAAGCCGTTCAAGCTGGAACTGGTGCTGATCGACAATCCCGTGACGATGCGGGACGCCTACGCCGCGGGCGAGGTGCAGATCGGCTGGGCCACGCTCGACATGGTGCCGCTGTTCCTCGAGGGGCTCGTCGACCGCACCGGTGCGCCCAAGGACTCGCGGGCCATGCCCCGGATCTACCAGCAGGTCGACTTCTCCAACGGCGGTGACGGGATCGTCGTTCGCGACACCATCAAGACCGTGCGCGACCTGGCCGGCAAGAAACTCGTGATGGCACAAAACTCCCCCAGCCAGTTCTTCGCCCTCAACATGCTGGTGGCGGGGGGCCTCCAGCCGGCCGATGTCGAACTGGTCTACACCGACGACGCATTCCAGGCGGCCGCGGCCTTCAACGCCGACAAGTCGCTCGCCGGCTGCGTCTCCTGGGCGCCCGACATCTACAACCTGGAAAAGGCCAAGGGCAATCGGATGCTGGTCACGACCGCGACCGCCAACCGGCTGATCGCCGACGTCTGGTTCGCCCGGGCCGACTTCGCCAAGGACCACCCCGACAAGATCGAGGCGATCGTGCGGGGCATCTTCGACGCGATGGAGGAGCTCAAGACGGAGAGCGCCAAGGCGAAGGCCGCCGAGTTGATGTCGGAGGGCTACAACATCCCCGCCACCGACACCCTCGGGATGCTCGCCGATGCCCACTCCACCAACTGGGCCGAGAACTACCAGTTCTTCGTCAACCGCAACAATCCCGCCAACTTCGAGCGCATCTGGAAGCAGGCCTACCGCCTGTACCGGAAGGTGGGGGCGATCACGAACCCGCCGGTGCCGTTCGACCGGGTGATGGACTTCTCGGTCATCCAGAAGCTGGGCAAGGAGCCGAAATACGGCGACAGCAAGGACGAATACGCCCGGACCCTGGCCCCCAAATCGCTGTCCGCGATCCGGGCCGAGAACGAGGAGATCCTCACCAACACGGTGGTGATCCACTTCTTCCCCAACAGCGCCGATCTCCGCAAGCGGATCACCCGCAAGATCGACGGCCGCGATGTCGAGGAGCCCTACGATCCGACGGTCGATCTCGTGCTCGGCGAGGTGGCCACCCTGGCACAGCAGTTCGGCAACGCCCGGATCGTGATCGAGGGCCACACCGACGCCTCGATGCGGGGGAAGGTGCCCGCCGACATGGTCAAGGAACTGTCGCTGGAGCGGGCCGGGGCGGTGCGGGGCGAACTGATCAAGCAGTTCAAGTTCGACGACAACCGGTTCGCGGTCGACGGCTTGGGTTGGGAGCGGCCGGCCGACATGGAACGCCCCGACGAGCACTCGCTGAACCGCCGGGTCGAGATCAAGGTCTACTCCGCGGAAAAGGAGTGAGCGGCCGTGGCCGACGGGCGGGAAGCGCGGGGCGGATCGGGCCACGCTGACGCGGGACGGCCCCGGCCCGCCGCCCGGCTCCGGGGCGACCTGCCGGCGATCGAGGCGCTCTGGTGGGGCGCCACGACCGTGGCCGCGGTGCTGGCCGTGTGGTTTCTGGTGACGGCCGGCCGAACCGGCGAGGAGCGGCTCGTCAGCCCACTGATCCTTCCCAGCCCGGGCGAGACGCTGGCCGAGGTCCCCGGGCTGTTCCGCGAGGGCATGCTCGGCGACATGCTCGTGACGCTGCGGCGGGTCTGCCTGGGCTTCGGGCTGGCCGCGGTGATCGGCGTGCCGCTGGGGGTGCTGGCGGCCTGCTTTCCGATCGTGCGGGCGGCCCTGGGGCCGGTCACGATCTTCGGCCGCAACATCCCGATGGCGGCGCTGATTCCGCTGTTCATGCTGGCCTTCGGGATCGACGAGTGGGGGAAGGTGATGTTCTTGTTCGTCGCCAGCGTCGCGTTCGTGATCAGCGACGCGACGGCGGCGGTGCTGGAGGTGCCGCAGCGGTACGTCGATACCGCGCTCACCTTGGGAGCCACCCGCCTGCAGATCATCCTCAAGGTGCTCGTGCCATTGGCCGCCCCGACGATCTTCAACTCGCTGCGGCTGCTGTTCGGCATCGCCTTCGGCTACGTGATGCTCGCCGAACTGGCCAAGGCCGAGTCGGGCGTCGGGGCGATCATCAACATCTCGCAGCGGCTCGGCCGCCGGGAGCCGATCCTGATCGTGCTGGTGCTGATCGCGCTGGTGGCCTACGGCATCGACCGGCTGCTGTGGCGACTGCAGTGCGACCTGTTTCCCCATCGCTACGGCGGCCGGGGCAGGCTGCCCAAGCTGATCGGCCGCCTGCTCCAGGGATCACCCGCGCCGGCCAAGGTGGCGCCATGAGCGAGGAGACGCCAGCCACGGAGCCCGCCGCGACCGCGCCGCCCGCCGCAGTCGAGTTTCGCAACGTCAGCAAGCGCTACGGCGTGGGCACGCCGCGGGAGTACCTGGCGCTCGAGGACGTGAGCTTCACGATCCCCGACCGGTTCGACCACGGCGAGTTCGCCTCGTTTCTCGGGCCGAGCGGCTGCGGCAAGAGCACGGTTCTCCGCCTCGTCGCGGGGCTCGAGCCGCAGCACCCGCCGACCACTGGCACGGTGACGGTGTTGGGCTGCGAGGTGACCGGGCCGGGTGCCGATCGGGGCATGGTCTTCCAGGACT
>CAXNGP010000033.1:0-11392 GCA_964201845.1 Pirellulales bacterium | reverse complement strand
TCGCGAAGGTGGCCGGCTCGGTCGATCATGCCACCCGGATCAACGCGGCGATCCTGGAGCTCGACGCCCTGCGGTCGGCCGCCCCCGCCCCCGACGATGAGGCCCGGCGGCAAGTGGTCGCCAAAGAGCTCGACATCGAGACGCTCCTCGGCGAGGCCCGCGGCGAGGCCGCGGAACTCGTTCACGCGGCCCGCGGCTACCGCTGGACGCGGGCCGTCGGCGAACGCAGCGCCCAGGAGCGGTTCGCGGGCGAGTTGCTTGCCTATGAGCGGGCTCCGGCCTACTACCGCACTCGCCGATTCCTCGATGTGCTCGCCGCCGGACTGGCCGAGCGCCGCAAGTTTGTCGTCGCCGGCGACCACGGCGACCTGCCTGTCCTGCGCATGGATTTCAACGACTCCGCCTCGGCCCTCGACACGCTGCTCGGCGAGTGAGCCGGCCGCCGGAATCGGCCTTCGACTTCTTTCACCCCGTTCCGCTCGACCACGCATGAAAAACTCGTTCACGATCCTCGCCGGGGCGCTGATCGCCGCCGTTCTCCTTGCCCACATGTTTTGCTATCAGGTCCGCTATGACCAGGTGGCCGTGCGGACGACGTTCGACAAGGCCGAAGACACGAGCGTGCAGTCCACGCCGGGGCTCAAGTGGCGGCTGCCCTGGCCGATCAACAAGGTCACGCACTATTCCAAGCGACTCCAGCTGCTCGAGGACCGGATCGAGGAGCTGCAGACGGCCGACGGCAAGAGCGTGATCGTCCGCACCTATCTGACTTGGCGGATCGAGAACCCGCTCGAGTTCTACGTCACGCTCAAGGATCCGGCCGAGGCCTCGCGGCAACTCTCCACCAGGCTCCGCGAAATTCGCGGCGTGATCAGCCGCTATCGCCTCGACGAGCTCGTGAACCTCGACCGCGACCGGCTCAAGCTCGCCACGATCGAGGGGGAGGCGAAGGCGGCCCTCGACGCGTCGCTCGCCCAGTCGGGCTACGGCCTCAAGATCGAGAGCGTCGGCCTTTACAAGATCGTGCTCCCCGAGGCGACGACCGAGAAGATCTTCGAGACGATGATCAAGACCCGGGAGCGGCTCGCGGAAAACGCCCTCCAGGAGGGGCAGGCGCAGGCTTCGGCGATTCGCAGCGAGGCCCAGAGCGCCCGCGACCGGATTCTGGCCTTCGCCGAGCGACGAGCTCAGGCAATCCGGTCGCAGGGGGACCGCGAGGCCGCGGCCGAGTACGGTCAGTTCGCGCGCAACGAGGAGTTCGCAATCTTCCTCCGCAAGATCGAGGCCCTTGGCAAGATGCTCGACCACAACACGACGTTCGTGCTCTCGGCCGACACGCTCGGGATTCTGGACTGGTTCAACCGGGATCCCGGTCAGGCGCCGGCCGCCGGAGGCGGGACCGTGGTTCGCGACGGCATTCCGGAGCTGAAGCCATGATCCCGCATCCAGAAGCGACCCCGGTCGCGGGTGGTGCATCAGCCGATCCAACGCTCGACCCGGCGCAGCAGTCCCTCGCCGAGGCGCTGCGGGTGAGTTTCGGAATCCTGAAGGTGGCGATGCTGGCACTGCTGGTGGCCTATGCCTTCAGCGGCACCTTCAGCGTGGGCTCGAACGAGGTGGCCCTCAGGCTGCGGTTCGGCGACTACGTGGGCGCGCCGGGCGAACGCGTCCTCGAGCGAGGCACCTACCTGGCGGCCCCCTTCCCGATCGAGCAGGTGATCAAGGTCGACACCCGTCCCATGACGCTCGCGCTCGATCGGGAGTTTTGGTACGAGACCGGCTCCAACGATCGCGGCCGCACCCGCGACCAGATCAGGGACTCCCGGGCCGGCCCGCTCGATCCGCTCCGCGACGGCTCGCTCCTCACCGGCGACATGAACATCGCTCATGCCCGCTGGACCGTCACCTACAAGGTGACCGATCCGGTCGCCTACGTGACCAACGTCGGAGACAAGGCGCTGGCCGCGGATCTCGTGCGGTGCGCCATGCAACAGGGGATCGTGCAGGCCCTGGCCCAGTGGCCGGCCGACGACCTGCTGAAGGGAGTCGTGAACCGTGAGACGGCCACGGCCGTCGCCCAGCGGCAGCTCACCGACATGGCGACCGGGCTCACGATCGACCAACTCGCGCTCGACCAGGTGTCGGCTCCGGTGAGCGTCATGGGAGCCTTCGACGCGGTGACCACCGCCGAGACCGACCGCTCCCAGCGGATCGTGGCCGCCTGGCAGGATCGGGCGAGGATTCTCGGCGAGACCGCCGGTGAAGGGGCGGACGCCCTCGTCGAGTTGCTCGACCACTATGAGCGGGCGGCGGAGGCGGGCACCATGGAAAGCGCCGCTGTAGCCGAGCGGGCCATCGACGATGCTCTCGGTGACCTCCGGATGGGCACCGTGCCGATCGGGGGCGCCGTGGCTCAGGCGATCAATGGCGCGAAGACCTACCGGACGCAGGTTGTCGAGCGGATCAAGGCCGACGCCGAGACGTTCGCCCGACTCCTGCCGCAGTACGAGAAAACGCCGCGAATCATCCTCTCGCGGCTCTGGGAGGATGCTCGCGAGCGGATTCTCACCGGCGACGTAGAGACGTTCTACACAGTGCCGGGCCAACTCGAGCTCCAGCTCAACCGCGACCCGGCGATCCAGCAGGAGCGGCAGAAGCAGCAGGTGAAGTCGCTCAAGGATCGGCAGGGTGAGGTTCGCAAATGAACGCCGCCGAGGGTGTCGACGTCAAGTGTGTGGGGGTGACCAAGACCTTCCGCGACTTCTGGATGCGGCCGCGGGTGCGGGCCGTGGAGGGGGTCGACCTTGAGATTCGGCGCGGGCAGATCTACGGGCTGCTCGGGCCGAACGGGTCGGGGAAAAGCACCACGATCAAGATGCTTCTCGGCCTGCTGACGCCGACGAGCGGCCGGATCGCCGTGCTCGGCCGCCGGCCACGGGACGTGGCCGCCAAGCGGTACGTCGGCTACCTGCCGGAGGAGAGCTATCTGTATCGCTTCCTCTCGGCCCGGGAGACGCTCGACTACTACGGCCAGCTGTTTCGGCTCCCGCGGGCCGTCCGGGCGGAGCGGACCGCCCGGCTCTTGGAGATGGTGGGCCTCGAGGCGGTGGAGCACCGGCCCGTGGGTGAGTTTTCCAAGGGCATGCAGCGGCGGGTGGGGCTGGCGCAGGCGCTGATCAACGACCCGCAGCTCTTGATCCTCGACGAGCCGACCAGCGGCATGGATCCGGTGGCCGCCCGGCAGATCAAGGATTTGATCGCCGACCTGGGCCGCCGCGGCAAGACCGTGCTCCTCTGCACGCACCAGCTCTCCGATGTCGAGGATCTCTGCGACCGCGTGGCCATCATGTTCGGCGGCCGCGTGCGGGCGGAGGGCACCTGCGACGACCTGCTCGTCCAAGAGGCCCTCACCACGATCCAGACCGACGCGCTACCGGAGGGCGTAGTCGCGGAGATTCGCGGCGTGCTCTCCCGGCACGGTATCGACCACTGCGATGTCGCTCGGCCGCGGCGGCGGATGGAGTCGCTCTTTCTCGAGATCGTCGAGCGGGCGCGGGCCGAGGGCCTCCAGACAAGCGGCGCTCGGTCGGGCGGCCCTGTGGCCGATTTTCTCCGGGGCGAACCCGGCAGTGTCGCCACCGCGATCACCGCCGGCCAGGCGGTCGCAGGGCCGGCGGGCGACGCGGCCGACACGGCACCGCCGGCCGAGGTCGATGCCGGTCTGATCGACAGCCTGACGCGGCGTTCCTGAGGCACGGCGGGAGGCGCGGCGGATGGACGTGGCTCGGCAGACGCAACGCTGGCTGGAAGGTCCGCATCGCGGGGCGATCGTCACCGGCATCGCCACGGGCCTGGCCCTGGCCGGTGTGGGGATTCTCGTCCGGGCCGGGTGGCTCGTGGCCGCGACGGGGCTCGTGGGCGTGACGGGCATGGCCGTGGCCTGCGTCCTGGGGCTGGCGGCCATCCGCGGCCTGCTCTCCGGCTCCACGGGCATCGCCGGCGTGGCCCGGGCGGTCATCGACGAGGCGGTGCGGATGCGAGCGGCGCTCGCGCTGCTCGTGCTCCTTATGCTCCTCATCCCGACGCTCCCGCTGGTGCTCGATCACGACGAGCGACTCGAATACCGCGTGCAGTTTCTGCTGGCCTGGGCCCTCGGGGGCACCGGCCTCATCCTCTCGCTGCTGACCATCTTCCTCGCCTGCGGCAGCATCTGCGGCGACATCGAGAGCAGCCGGATTCACACCACCCTCGCCAAGCCCCTGAACCGCTGGGAGTACCTTGTGGGCAAGTGGCTGGGGATCGTGCTGTTCAACCTGCTGCTGGTGGTTCTTGCCGGGGCGGGCACCGCCACATTCGTGCGGGTGCTCGCCCGGACACAAGCGACCGACCAGGCCGACCGCGACGCGGTGGACCATCAGGTGCTCACCGCCCGCACTCCTGTGGCGCCGGAGCACGACAAGCCGGAGGCGTACCAGGCGGCGATCGACGCGGCGATCCGGCGGCTCGAGGAGGATGACCCCGACGGCTTCGCCCGCAATCCCGCCGCCGCCCGACGCCGGATCCGCCGGGAGTACGACTGGGAATGGCACACCGTCACCCCCGACATGGTCTCGACCTTCGTCTTTTCCGGTCTCGCCGCCGCCAAGGACGCTCCCACGGTGCAACTGCAACTGAAGCCGCGGGTCAACAACGTGGACATCGACCTGGCCGACGTGCGGTTCGCCCTCTGGCTGAACGGCCGGCCCTGGCCGATGGTCGAGGGCGTGCACCAGGACCAGACCCTGCCCAGCCTCGCGGTCAGCGTGCTCGACCTGCCCACGGAGTCCATCGACGAGACGGGCACGCTCAAGATCACCGTCGCCAACCGCAACCTCGTGCCCGCCGGCGAGACGCGGGCCACGGCGATCACGCTGCCGCCGGGCGATGGCCTGCGGTTGCTGTACCGTACCGGCGGCTTCGAGGCCAACCTGATCCGCTGCCTGGCCGTAACCTGGTGCAAGCTGGCGCTCGTGGCGGCGGCGGGCGTTGCGGCCGCCGCGATGCTGGGGTTCCCCACGGCGGTGCTCCTGTCGTTGGTGATCTACGCCGGTGCCCTGGGCAGCGGCTTCCTGCGGGACGCCCTCGGGGAGTACAACGTCAACGCCGATTCCTTCCTGGCCGCGGTGCTCGAGCGTCTGCGGGCGGCGGGGGAGCTCGCACTCGAGTTCCGCTTCTACGAGGCGGGCCGGATGCTGTTCGGGTTTGTCACCGACCTGGTGCTCCGCGTGTTGCCGGCCTTCGGCGAATACGATGCCATCGGCAGCCTGGCCACCGGAATCGAGGTACCTGGCCGGGCAGTGCTCGCCTGCTGCGTGACGATCGGCCTGGCCTATCCTCTCCTGCTCGGCCTCGGCAGCTGGCTCGTCTTCGACCGCCGCGATCTCGTGCGGCCCAACACCTGAGTCCCGCCTCTCGCCATGAGCGACCGCCTCACCGAAATCGTCGCCATGATCACGATGGCCGCCTGCCTCGTGGGAGCCGGAGTCTCGGCCCGCGGCCTCGCCCGGCAGCGACAGGAACTGCAGCTGGTCGTGTCGGCCGAGGGCACGCAGGGTATGCCTCCGCACGTGGCTCTGGCGACGGCGGCGCTGGGCACCTTCCGCGGCCTGGCCGTGGACGTGCTCTGGGCCCGGGCCGACGCCCTGCAGGACGCCGGCGAGTTCTTCGAGGCCCAGACGCTCGCCCAGTGGATCACGACGCTCCAGCCCCGGTTCCCCAAAGTCTGGTCGTTCCAGGCGTGGAACATGGCCTACAACATTTCCGTCTCCACGCCGAACCCCGCCGAACGCTGGGGCTGGATCAACCGCGGCATCGCGCTGTTGCGGGACCGCGGCATGCCGCTCAACCCGGCCGACGCCAACCTGCCGATGGAGCTCGCCTGGATCTATTTCCACAAGCTCGGCGGCAAGGTCGATCGCGAGCATTGGTACTACAAGGCCAGGCTGGCTCGCGAGTTTCGCGAACTGCTTGGCGACACGACCGGGGGCCGGACGACGGCCGAGGCGATCGATCGTTTTCGCCTGATCACCACCGCGGGCGACGACCTCGATGCCCTGCGGGGTGACCGCGACGTCAGCGACGCGCTCGCTCTGCTCGCCGAGCATGGCGCCGAGCCCGATGAGGCGTTCGTGCGGATGCTCGGCCGGGTCGTCATGTACACCGGCTCGGTGGATGCGAAGTTGCAGGCCGGTCGCGTGCTGCCGGCGGGCACGAACCGGAAGCTCGTGGCCGCCCTGCTCGAGGATCGCCGGCTCGCGGACGCCGTGTTCGGAAAAATCCTTCCTGCCCTGCAGAAGCGGGTGCTGCGGGATCGGTACCGCATGGATCCGGCCTTGATGCTCGAGCAGATGGAACGGTTTGGCCCGCTCGACTGGGCCCATCCCCACGCCCATGGCATCTACTGGTCGGAACGCGGCGTGGCCCTGGCCCGAGATACCCTACGGCGCGAGACCGTCAACGAGCTGACGATCCTCCGCACCCGGCTGGGCAACCTTCAGCACCTGATGCGGAGCGGCCGGGTGGAGTTCGATCCGCTCGCCGACCGGATCGACATCCTCCCCGACCCTCGCTTCATCGAGGGCTATGAGCGGGGGATCCGCGATGCGCTCGAACTGATTGCCTCGGACGAGGGCGTCTCGGCCGGCGAGTTCGGCCGGGCCACGGCGAACGATCTGGTGCGGGGCTACGAATCGTTTCTCCAGCAGGCGACCGTGTTCTCCTACCTCTATGGCGACGAGGAGCAGGCGGCCGGATGCTTCAATAAGCTCCGACAGATTGCCGAGGAGTCCGGTCGCGGCCACGAGCCGCTCTACTCCGAGGGACTGCAGGGCTTCCTCGCGGTGCGGCTCGGCGAGGTGATGGAGATCGACGTCTCGAATACGCGGCAGTTCCTCGATGCCATGATCCAGCGGGCGATGCTCGACGGGCTGGCGAAGGGGCGGCTCGACACCTTCAACCGCTTCGTGAAGCTCGCCTACTCCGTGTATGACCGCCGCTACGGCGAAAGCACCCCGGGCACGGTGCACGTGGCGAAGGAGGGCCGTCTGCCCCCCTTTCCTGAACTGGTCGACGCCTCATTCGAGAGCGCGATGAAGCAGGAGTCGACGCCGGTGCTCGTGCGGGCGCGGATCTGGGCCTGGGCGCCGGAGATGCTCCGCAACCGTGCCTGGCCGCGGATCGGTCCCACGCTCGTGGCCCACGCCAATGCCGTCGGGCTTGACCCGACGCGGGCCTTTCCCGCGCCGCCGGAGGCGGAAGCAGAGGCGGAAGCGAAGCCTGGCGATGACAAGCCGGCGGCCGGCGGCGAAGAACAGGCCGTCTCGTCCTGAATCTGTTCGCGAGCGATACTTCCCTCCCATGGCGACAGAGTGGTTCATCTACCGCGATGACAGGCGGCAGGGGCCGTATTCGTCGGCCGAGATTCGCCGACGTGCGCGAAGCGGCGAGCTGCACCACGATGACCTCCTCTGGAAGGAGGGGATGGAGCGGAAGCGACCGGCCGGGGAATCGGCGAAGCTGTTCCCGCTGGCCGTCCCGGCTTCCAGGCCGGCGGCTGTCGGCGCGGAATCCGACCCCGATTTCTCCATCGACGACCCGCAGCTGGTTCGACGCGGCATTCTGGTCGGCGGCGGTATCGGCCTCCTGGCTGTCCTCGCCGTACTCATCATCGCGCTCTGGCCGGCCGCCGATGTCGCCGAGAAACCCGCACCCGCTGCGGCGGCCCGGGTCACGACGACGACCCACGATCACGGGCAAGCCCGTGACCCCGCACCGCCGTCAGAGGTCTCACCGCCCCCGCCCCCGGATCCGAGCCAGCCGGCCGAGCCGCCCGCAGTTTCGGCCCCCGCCGTCCCCGACGACTTTTAGATCGCGCCCGGGTTCCTCCTGTCGCCAGCTCGGCGTGAACGAAGGTGGCGATCCTCCGGTTCAGGCGTTGCGGCGAGAACAGGGCGGTGACGGAGGGCCCCGGGTCGCCGGCAGGGTTCACGAACGTGGCGTCGTCGGACTGCACGACGCCTGCCCGAACAGCTCGAGAGCCGCCCGCACGAGGCCCACGGCGTGCACGCGAACGATCTGCACGCCCGCGGCGGCCAGCCCGCAGGCGGCGCCGGCCGTACCGGCATCGCGGTCGGCCTCCGTCGCGGGCCGGCCGAGCGTCGCCTCCAGCTGCTTGCCGATGAAGCCCTTCCGTGAATGGCCCACCAGCACCGGGCAGCCGAGGTCGAGAAACCGCTCCGCGTGTGCCATCAGCATGAGATTGTGGGCGTGCGTCTTGCCGAAGCCGATCCCGGGATCGAGGCAGATCCGCTCGAGCGGAATGCCCGCGGCGACGAGCGCGTCCCGCCGCCCCGCGAGGTAGCCGTGGATCTCGCCGACGACGTCGTCATACCGCGGGTCGAGCTGCATCGTCCGCGGCGTGCCCCGCATGTGCATCGCGCACACGCCGGCGGCCGTCTCGCGGGCCACGGCCAGCATCTGCGGATCCCCCTCGAGGCCCGTCACGTCGTTGATGATCTCCGCCCCGAGTTCGACGGCCCGCGCGGCGACCGCCGCCTTCGAGGTGTCGATCGAGACGGGCAGGCCGCTCTCCGCGGCCAGCCGCCGCACCACCTCGGCCACGCGGGCGAGTTCCTCCGCCTCGGCCACCGGCTCCGAGAAGGGCCGCGTGCTCTCGCCGCCCACGTCGAGGATCTCGGCCCCCTCGGCCGCGAGCTCGAGCCCGTGGGCCACCGCCGCCTCGACGTCGGCATGCCGGCCGCCGTCGGAAAAGCTGTCGGGCGTGACGTTCACGATCCCCATCACGAGCGGCCGCCGCAGGCGTCCGCCCGGTCGCGGCAGCTCCAGCCGCCGGGTGCGCAGGTGCCAATGGGTGGGCCGTGGAACGCTCATCGCATCAGCGTAGCACGCGGTCACCGTGGTGGGTGACGCAGGCTCAGGGTTGCCCGTGCCATCTCGCCGGACGCTTCCTGCGGGCATCCTGCCCTCCGGTCGCTCGGAGGAAACCTCGCTTCGCAATCCTTGCTGCGCTCGGTTTCCTACGCCGCTTGATTGGCACAGGCAACCCCTCGCAGTCCAACGGTTGAGGCAGCGAGTGTGCGGATTCGTCTGAGCACCCGCTGCGCGCCAGAACGCGCCCGAACACGGCCGCCCGGAGGTGCGGCCGGCGGCAGCGGCCGAAGGCCGGAGTGCCGCGAAGCCCGCCGGGGGCAGGGATGCCCCGCCGGGCGTAAAGCCAGCCACCCTACCAGGGCTCTTCCATCAGGCCGACGATCTGCTGGGCGAGCTTCACGATCGCCTCCTGCTGCGTGCTGGCCACCGAGCGGCCGAACTCGGGCACGAGTGAGGCGGCCTGGCCCACGTCCACCGTCGCCGCCGGCAGCGGCACGTCGCCCGACGCGATCACCGTCCCGCCCCGATCGGCCCAGGTCACGAGCACCTGGTAGTTCATCTCGACCTGCCGCGACTGGTCGGTGGGGCTCTCCACCACCATCCGCTTGGTGTCGGAGACCACGCGGCCGGTGAGCACGCTGTCGGCGGCATCCTCGCTGCCCACCACCTTGAAGGGCGTGCGCTTCTCAATCTCCTTACAGACCGCCTCGGTCAGCCGCTCCCCGATGTCGATCGACGGCGTCGTGCGAAACGAGTCGCACTGGAACACGGGCACGGCGATCGTGCGGACGTTCGCCGCATAGAGCGTGTTGTTGCCGAACCGGTAGCTTGCGCAGCCCGCGGCTGCCAGGAGCAGCGCCGCCAGGCAGACGACCAGCCGGCGGTGACGGCACGCGGACACGGGGGCGGCACTCCGGACGGGCGTCAAAACTGGCGTGAGCGTCAAAACTGGCGTGAGCGTCAAAACTGGCGTGAGCGTCAAAACTTCGGCGGCGTGGTGCCGTCGTCGGGCTCGCGGGCGATCGCCGTCTGCTCGGCGGCCTCGGCCATCGCGTCGAGCTCCGCCTCCTTGAGCGCGTCGGGGTTGAGCACGCGGGTGAGCATCGGGAACGGATCGTCGGAGACGTCCTCCAGGCCCTCGATCGACTGGTACTTTTCCCGGGCAGCCTGGGCGAGCATCGTGGCCGGGTAGTCGCGGGAGATCAACGCGTAATAGATCCGGGCGGCGGTGTAGTGCTTGCCCTTGGCGTAGAACTCCGCCCGCCGCCAGTGCCGTTCCGCCTGCCGGGCGGCGATGTCGCCCCGGGTCTTCTCGACCCGGGCCTCCTCCTCCTGCCCGAGCTGGTCGGGAAACTGGACGAGCGTCTGCTCGGCGAGGATCTCGGCCTCGTCGAGAATGCCCCCTTCGTAGGCCGTGCCCTGGTAGGCGTAGAGCTTCGACTGCAGCCCGAGCAAGTGCGCCTGTAGCAGGAACTCGCTTTCGGGATACTCGCTCCGCAACAGGCCGTAGAAGTAGTCGGCGTCGAGCCACTGCCGTTCCAGGAAGTGGGCGTTGGCCTGGGCCATCAGGCTGTCGTCGGCCAGGGTCCCCCGCGGATCGTTGATCCGCACGTGATCGAAGGCCTTGAGCGCCCGGCCGCGGGTGTCGAACAGCGGCCGGCTCCGGTCGAGGAGGTTGGGCACGATCGTGGCGTAGTGGTTCTTCTCGTCGAGGGCGACCCAGTATTGGCCGATCACGAACTGCCGCTGAGCGATCCGGTCGAGGTACTTCGTGTTGGCGAACTTCTTGACGAGTTCGTCGTATTCATCTTCCGCCTTGGGATACTGGTCGGTGAAGAAGTAGCACTCGGCGAGCTGCCAACGGGCATCCTCCTCGAGCGAGGTGTCGGGCCAGCGGTCGATCACCTTCTTGTACTTCGCGACCGCCCCCTGGTAGTCGCCGCCCCGAAACAGCACGTCGCCCTCGCTCATGGCCGCCCGGGCGATCTGCTCGTTGGGACCGCGGCCCGTCATCTTCTTCCACCGGCGCTTGATGTTCTCGGCCTTGAAGTATTCGAAGCTGTAGTCCTGGCTGGCGCCGGTGTACTCCGACGAGATCACCTCGCTGCCGGCATCCGCGCCCAGTTCCCCCTCGACCGCCGACTCCTTGCCCGCCGCATCCGGCTTGGACCAGGGCCACTTCGGCGTCTGGAAGGTGGCGCAGCCCCCCGCGCAGGCGGCGAGCAGAACGAAGCCCGCGATCCGCAGGGCGGAACGGGGGCGAACCGGCGGCTGGTGGAGGCGCGTGGTCAACTGGTTCTCCGGCGGGCTGGGCGGCGGAGCCTGGCCGCAACCCGGGTTGGCCTGCCGAGCAGGTGGGCGATGGACGTGGTGATCACGGACCTGGCCTCCGCGATGGCCCGCGCCGGCAGTTCGATCGTGGGCGTGTCGGGCGTGACGCCATGACGGATGGCGGCGACCGCCG
>CAXNGP010000032.1:0-11553 GCA_964201845.1 Pirellulales bacterium | reverse complement strand
GACGGTTGCGCCGCCGGCGCCGGTTCGGCCGCCGGCGCCGGTACGCCGAGCGCCGCCAGCACCAGCCCGCCGACCACGATGCTGCCGCGCAGTTGCCACATCGCTTCAGCCTCCTGGGCTCCAGGACTTTCCCCGCCGGTCTCGGGGGCGATCGCCCCCGCGACCCGCTGAGAATAAACCGCCGGCCGACGCTCGCCCAGCGACTCCGTGGCGGCCGCGGATCGACCGGTTCGCGGCGGTATACTCCGGGGCTTTCTCGCGCCCCGGAACGCCCCCGATGTTCGAATCGCTCTCCGCCTCGCTCGCCTCGGCCATCAACTCGCTCCGCGGCCGCGGCAAGCTTACGGCCGGAAACATGCGGGAGGGCCTCGAACAGGTCAAGACGGCGCTCCTGGAGGCCGACGTCGCCTACGACGTGGCCGACGAGTTCTTGGAGCGGGTGGCGGCCGAGGCCGTCGGCCAGCAGGTGCTGGAGTCGCTCGACCCCGCGCAACAACTCGTCGGGATCGTGCACCGCGAACTCGTCGATCTCATGGGCCCGGTGGATCACTCGCTCCACCTCGAGGCCGGCCGCACGACCGTGCTCATGCTGTGCGGCCTGCAGGGCTCCGGCAAAACGACCTCCTCGGCCAAGCTCGCCAAGAAGATCCTCGCGACCGGCCGGGGCGTCCTGCTCGTGGCCGCCGACCTCCAACGCCCCGCCGCCATCGAGCAGCTCGTCGTGCTCGGCAAGCAGCTCGGCGTGCCGGTGCACACGCCCGCCGACCTGCCGGCGGGGGCGGCGGCCGATCCGGTCGCCGTCTGCCAGGCGGGCGTGGCCCGGGCCCGCAAGGAAAACATCTCGGCCGTGATCCTCGACACCGCCGGGCGGCTGGCGATCGACGAGGCGTTGATGCAGGAGCTCGCCCGGATCGACCGCACGGTCGGCCCCGACCAGGCCTACCTCGTGGTCGACGCGATGACCGGCCAGGACGCCGTTCGCAGCGCGAAGGCGTTCAACGACGCCCTCGAACTCGACGGCATCATCATGACCAAGCTCGACGGCGACGCCCGCGGCGGGGCGGCGCTGTCGGTCAAGAGCGTGGCGGGGGTGCCGATCAAGTTCATTGGCACCGGCGAGCAGATCGAGGCCCTCGAAGACTTCCACCCCGAGCGGATGGCCGGGCGGATCCTCGGCATGGGCGACGTGGTCTCGCTCGTCGAGGAGGCGCAGCGGAAGTTCGACCAGGACGAGATGCGCCGCCAGGAGGAGCGACTCAAGGCGGGCGAGTTCACGCTCGACGACTTTAAGTCGATGCTCGGCCAGACCCGGCGGCTCGGCCCGCTCGGCAAGGTGCTGGGAATGATTCCCGGCATGGGGGGCATGCAGGAGATGCTCGGCAACGCCGACCTCGAGAAGGACATGAACCGCCTGTTCGGGATCATCGACTCGATGACCCCCGACGAGCGGCGGAACCCGGCCCGGATCGTGGACCAGTCGCGGCGGCGGCGGATCGCCGTCGGGGCGGGCGTCGAACCGCACGAGGTGAGCGACCTGGTCAAGCAGTTCGACGGCATGGCCGCGATGATGAAGGGCATGGCCGGCCTGGGGATGCGGGAGCGGATGCAGCAGGTGCAGAAGCTCCAGGCCCAGATGACCAACCCGGCCGGCCGGCTCGCCAAGCCCAAGGGAGACACGGGCAAGCGGCTCACGGCCGACGAGCGGCGCAAGCTGAAAAAGCAGCGGGAAAAGGAGCTCCGGCGCAAGAAGCGCGGCGACCGGGACTAGGTTTTTATCCGGCGAAAACGCCGGTTCTGGCGGCCCTCTTGGGTTTCGCCGCCGGTCGGGTACGCTACGGGACTGCGACGGGGGCCCGATTTGGGGCCCTGGTTCGAGGACCCGATTCGGGCTCCTGGGACCGGCTTCGGCATCGTCGCGGCAGGGGCGAGCCATCGCCCGCGAGCGGTTTCCTGTTTCGACAACGCGAGGACTTCGACCGTGGCAGTCGTGATTCGAATGAAGCGGATGGGCCGCAAGAACCGTGAGTACTACCGGATCTGCGCGAGCGATCGCCGCAGCCCGCGGGATGGTCGCGTGATCGAGGAGATCGGCACCTATGACCCGCACGTTCCCGAAACCGATGCCCGGTGCACACTCGACAACGCCCGCGTCGACCACTGGCTCTCCGTCGGGGCCCAGCCGAGCACCGCCTGCCGCGTGCTGATCAAGAAGTACGGAACCAACGGCACCCACGTCACCGCGATGGAAGAGGCCCGGGCCCGGCTCAAGCTGCCGAAGATCGTCCCCGACGCCGGCCCGCCGGCCTTCGTGCCCGAGGTCAAGTCGCCGGAGCCTGAGCCGGTCGCGGTGGCCGAGGCGGCCGCCGAACCTGCTGCGGAAGTGGCGGCGGCGACGGTGGTCGCGGAAGCCGCGGTCGAGACCGCAGCCGAGGCCGCTCCCGAGGAATCGAAGAGCGAGTAGCCCGAAGATTGTCGGCACGGCTCGGCGTCGCCCGCATCCGGCCGGCGGCCAGCCCCCGGCACACCAGCCATGCGCATCGACATCCTCACCCTCTTTCCCGACATGTTCACGGGCTTCCTCCAGGGAAGCCTGCTCGGCGCCGCGCGGGAGCGGGGCCTGGTCGACATCCGGCTGATCGACATCCGCGACTTCGCCGAGGGGCCGCACCGGCAGGTGGATGACCGTCCGTTCGGTGGCGGCCCGGGGATGCTGCTGATGCCGGGGCCGGTCGTGGCCTCGATCGAGCACGTGCAGGGCCAGGCGACCGCCCCCGGCCAGGTGATCCTGTTCACGCCCGGCGGCCGCCGCCTCGACCAACCGCTCGTTGAGGAGCTCGCCCGCCGCGAGCGGCTCGTGCTCGTCTGCGGCCGCTACGAGGGCTTCGACGCCCGGGTCGCCCAGACGGTCGGCGCCGAGGAGATTTCGATCGGCGACTACGTGCTCTCCGGCGGCGAGGTGGCGGCGATGGTCGTCGTCGACGCCGTGGCCCGGCTCGTGCCGGGGGTGCTCGGCCACGAGGAGAGCGCCCGACAGGATTCCTTCTCGGGCCACGAGCGGCTCGTCGAAGGCCCCCAATACACCCGGCCGCGCGAGTTTCGCGGCCTGCACGTGCCCGAGGTGCTGCTCTCGGGCGACCACCGGCGGATCGAGGCGTGGCGGCATGAGCAAGCCGTCGCCGCGACCCGCCGGCGAGCCACCGCCACACCAACGCCGGGCCTGTCCCGGAGGAGCGACCCGTGAGCAGGAAGATTCTCGCCGCCGTGGAGGCCTCGAGCCTCAAGCCCGACGTGCCCTCGTTCGCCATCGGCGACACCGTCGACGTCCACACCCGGATCCTCGAGGGGGACAAGGAGCGGATTCAGATCTTCAACGGCGTGGTGATCGCCAAGGCCGGCTCCGGCAGCCGCGAGACCTTCACGGTCCGCCGGATCGTGGCCGGCGAGGGCGTGGAGCGGAAGTTCCCGCTCCACTCGCCCAAGATCGCGACCATCCAGGTGAAGCGGTCGGGCGTGGCCCGCCGGGCGAAGCTCTACTACCTGCGCGACCGCTCCGGCAAGTCGACCCGCCTGCGCGAGAAGCGGGACGAGACCGCCGGCGAGGCGAAGGCCGGTGGCAAGCCCGCCGCCAAGAAGAAGGCCGCCTCGGCCAAGGCCTGACGAGCACGGCGATGTCCTCCGCCCGCGACGAACTCGGCCGCCGGGGCGAGGAGGAAGCGGCCCGGCATTTGAAGAGCCTCGGCTACCGGATCGTGGGCCGGCGGGAACGGGTGCTGCGGGGCGACATCGACATCGTGGCCTTGGACGGCCGGACGGTGGTGTTCGTGGAGGTCCGGAGCAAATCCGACACGGCCCACGGCCATCCGGCCGAGACGGTCGGCCCGCAGAAGCAGCGGCGGATCGCCGAGCTGGCCGCGGCCTATATCCGGCGACACCGGCTCGAGGACCAGAGCGTGCGGATCGACGTGGTGGCAGTGACCTTCCCCGCCGCCGGCAAGCCCGTCGTCGAGCACTATCAAAACGCCTTCGACAGCCCCTGGTGAGGGTCAGGGCAGGGTCGCAAGTTCGTCGGCGGCCGTGAAGGTGGTCAGCAGGCCGGCCGGCAGCCGGCGGGCGAGCTTGTCGAACCGCAGGCTCACGTGGCTCGCCGCCGCGCGGTCGGGCACGCGGCGGATGAACACGCCGGCCACCTGTTCCGGCCGCCGCCGGGCCACCGCGGCGTAGACCTCGGGATCCCGCTCCCCCGAGTCGCCCACCAGCGTGAACCGCCGGCCGGGGAAGTCCCGCATGATCTGCTCGATCACCCGGCGCTTGGACCGCTTGCGGGCGGTGAGCCGGCCGAGCGGGGTCGAGTCTTTGAGCCGGAACAGCTTCAGGTGCATCGAACCGGCCGGCAGGCCGGCCGCGCCGAGAAAGGCGCACAGGCAGTCGGAGAGTTGCCAGGGGCTGGCCGAGACATAGTGGAACGCGGCCCCCGCCGCCTGCCAGCGGCTGAAGACCTCGGGCATGCCCGGCACCGCCACGAACTCCCGCAGCAGCGTGTTCTTGAGCAGCTCGCGGCGGTCGGCCACGTTGCTCACCTTGACCGTGTCATCGATGTCGGAGATCACCGACGTGCCGGTTTCCTCGAGGAGCTGGATCCGGCCGACCGCGGCGGGCTCGGGGCCGCCCTCGTCGGGCTCCGCATCGGGCAGGAGCGTGTAGGCGAGCCAGCGGCAGCCGCCGGCCACCGACTGGGCATGGGCCGAGGCGAAGTCGTCGTCGAGGGGAAACTCGGCCTGGAAATGGCCGCTCCGGTCGGAGGGCCCCAGTTCGACGATCCGGTCGCCCACTCCCACCCGCAGCCGGCGGCCGGCCAGCCGCTGGAACAGAAAGGAGTCGGCCCGCCGCCGAAACACCTCCGTGCCGAGCTCGGCGTCGGAGAGGTCGAGGAGCCGCTTGAGCACCGCGACGGCCAGGGTCCGCCGTCGGCTCCGCTCCGGCAGTGGCCGCGTCACCATGCCGGCTACCGACGCCTGCCAGCCGAAGGGGGTCCGGCGGGCGTAGGTGGGAAAGAAGACGATCATGGGGCTGTGGGCGGGTTCGCTTGAATTCCACTGGTTTCCATCTTACAACGGCCCCCCGGTGCCAGCCGGATCACGGCGGCAGCCGGCGTTCGCAGGAGTTCATCGATGGGTGTGAAGAAGACGGGTAAAGGCCGCCGCAAGCTCGGCCAGAAGAAGCGGCGGATGCGAGCCCGGATCCGCCACCGCAAGCGCTGATGAGCAGGGCGGGCCTGGTCCCGCCGGCGCGACCGGTTCCGGCCGCGCACTCTCCGGCACGATCATCACATCTTCGCGCCTCCCCTTCTGGATTTGTCTCCGGCCGCGGTTGCCGCGCCGATGGCGTGGGGTAGTGTTGCGTGGCTTTCGCAGGGCCGCCCGCCGACGCGGTGGCTTTCCCGGACGCGAACGCCGCAGGTGGCATGCCCAGGAGACGGAGCGATGCGTGCGAGCGGATGGATCGGACGGGCGACGGCGGCTCTGGTGCTCCTCGCCGTGAGCGGCACGAGCGGCTGCAAGTCGCTCAACGAGCGCTACATCGCCCTGGAGGTCTGGAAGTACGAGAAGTGCTTCGGCCACCTTCCCCCGGGGTTCGTGCCCCCCGGCGCGGCCCAGGCCCAGGCGGCCCCGCCGCGGGTCTGCGGTCAGGCCGCGGCCTGTCAGGACGGCTGCGCTCCGGCGCCCGTGAGCGGCTGCAACGACTGCGCCGGCGGCGGCATGGTCGAGGGAGGCATGCCGATGGGTGGCGGGCATCCGGCTCCCGCGATGGCGGCCCCGGCCGGTCCGGGCGGCGCTCCGGCCGGCATCACGGCCGGCAAGCCGGTCGTGATCTCCGACGAGCTCGTGGTGCCGTAGCCGCTAGCCGAGCGTCTCGGCCGGACCGGGAAACCGGCGGGCCTCGACGTCGGCCTTCCAGGTCTCGAGCGCCTGCGCGATCGACCCCTTGGTGTCGGCGTAGCGGCGCACGAACCGGGGCACGCGGTCGCTCGACAGGCCGATCAGGTCGTGCATCACGAGCACCTGGCCCGCGCAGTCGGGGCCCGCACCGATGCCGATCGTGGGCACGCTCAGCGACCGCGTGATCGAGGCTGCGATCTCCCGCGGCACGCACTCGAGCACCACGGCGAAGGCCCCGGCGGCCGCCGCGGCGGCCGCATCCGCGGCCAGCGCTTCGCCATCCCGCTGCATCCGGTAGCCGCCGAGCTGGTGCACCGCCTGCGGCCGGAGCCCCACGTGGCCCATCACCGGGATTCCAGCGGCCACGAGCCCGGCGATCACGTCGGCCTGGCCGGCGGTGCCCTCGAGCTTGACCGCCTGGCAGCCGGTCTGCTTCAGCAGTTTTGCCGCCGCGCGGATGGCCGCCCGCACCCCGAGGTGCTGGAGCGGGAAGGGGAGATCGACCACCACCATGGCGCGGGCCACGGCCCGGCTCACGATCTCGCCGTGGTAGATCATCTGCCGGAGCGTGGCGGGGATGGTCGAGTCGCGACCGGCCAACACCATCGCCAGGCTGTCGCCCACCAGCACGCAATCGACGCCGGCCGCGTCGGCCAGCCGGCCGGTCGGCCAGTCATAGGCGGTCACCATCGAGATCGGCCGGCCCGCGCCGCGGGCGGCGGCCAGGTCGGGGACGGTCACGCGCCGCGGGGCGGTCGATGTCTCGGGCCCGCGCCCCGCCGAGGTCATGGCAGGCCCTTGAGGAAGTCGTCCAGACTGGCATCGTCCTTGGCGGCCGGGACATCGTCGCCCGTGGGCCAGTCGCCGGCGGCCGGCGCCGCGTCGTCGTCGGCGGCCGCCAGAAAGTTGAAGTCGCCCTCGGCGGCCGGTTCGGCAGCGACGATCTCCGCGACCGGTTCGGCGGTGTCGACCTCCGCCACGGGCTCGGTCGCATCGAGCTGCTCGGTCGCATCGACCGGCTCGGTCGGCGCCACCCCGGCGGCGGGCTCCAGACCGACCGGCTCCAGATCCTCGAGTTCACCGGCCGCCGTGGCCTCATCGATCGGGATCGTGTCGCTGTCGTGGGCCGATCGTCCCACCGGCCCGACCTGATACTCGACGAGGAAGGCGATGTTGCCGACTTTCACGACCGACCCGCTCGAGACGGGCGTGGCCACACGGGGCTTGAGTTGGCGGCCGTCGACGTAGGTCCCGTTGGTCGACTCCAAGTCTCGGATGCAGACCCGGTCGGCCTCGTCACGGAAGAGTTCGCAGTGCCGGCGGCTGACGGAATCCTTGGGGATTCGCAGCTTGATCTCTTCGGCGTCGGAGCGGCCGATGAGCACCGGCAGCCCCCTGGAATGAGTCCGCGGTGGCTTGCCGGACGAAGACTTGAAGACGAATCGCACTTGCATGGGAAGTGTCGCGCGGAGCAAGCCCTCGGCGGCCCGGGCGTTGTCAGCCGTGTGGAACCGGGACCCACCACCTGAAGTTTACCGCCGGCGCCGCTCGGGGAAATCGCCCCTTGCCCAGCCCCCCCAGAAACCGCCCGACCCCCGGCCCCTGACCTTGCGATGCGTTGTGGCCGCCCTATAATCGCGGGGTTCCCGGGGAACGGGTCCCGATCCAGGTCGGGTCCGGCCAGGTGGCCGATCGTTCCTCCAGCGGCACGCCGCGGGTGTAGCTCAGTTGGTAGAGCACCACGTTGCCAACGTGGTTGTCGTGGGTTCGAATCCCATCACCCGCTTCCTGTCCTTCCGCCTCCAGTCTCCACGTCCCTCCGGAAACGCCGATGTCGTCCAGTTCGTCCGACGCGGCCACGGCCGTCGCCTCGCCCACGGGTGAGGATGAGGCCCGGCCGCTCGATCTCGAGGTCTCGATCGAGGAGGTCTCGACCTGCCAGCGCCGCGTCAAGGTCACGGTCCCCAGGGCTGACATCGATCGCTACCGCGACGACGCGATCGGCGAGCTGATGCCTTCGGCGCTGCTGCCGGGATTTCGCCCGGGCCGGGCACCCCGCCGGCTGGTCAGCAGCCGCTTTAAGTCCGAGCTGGCCGACCAGATCCGCTCCAAGCTCGTGACCGCCGCCATGACCCAGGTGTCGGAGAGCGGCAAGCTCGCCCCCATCAGCGAACCCGATCTCGACCTGGCGGCCGTCGTCCTGCCCGAGGATGGGCCGCTGACCTTCGAGTTTTCGATCGAGGTCCGCCCCGAGTTCGAACTTCCCCAGTGGAAGGGGCTCTCGATCACCCGGCCGGCCCGGGAGATCGGGGCCGCCGACGTGGACGAGGCGCTGGGCAACATCCTGCGTGAGCGGGGCCGCTACGTGCCTTCGGGCGGCGTGCCGGCGGCCGGCGACCTGATCGTGACGAACGTCCGCTTCACCCACGGCGACGAACTGCTCTCCGAGGCCCGCGACATGGAGATCGTCGTCCGGCCCAAGCTCTCCTTCGCCGACGGCGAACTCGAGGGCTTCGACGCGCTCGTCGCCAAGGCCAAGCCCGGCGACACGGTGACCACGACGGTGCGGGTCTCCGACGAGGCGGCCGTCGAGGCGCTGCGGGGCAAGGAGGTGGCGGTCGCGCTCGAGTTGCTCGACGTCAAGAAGCACGAGCTTCCCGCCCTGACATCCACCGTGCTCGAAGAACTCGGCGGCTTCGAGAGCGAGGAGGCCCTCCGGGCGGCCGTCACGCGGCAACTCGAAGGCCAACTCGAATGGCATCGCCGCAAGCAGGTGCGGCAGCAGGTGGCGGCCGCGCTGACGGCGTCGGCCTCCTGGGACCTGCCCCCCGATCTGCTCCGCCGCCAGGCGCAGCGGGAGCTCGAGCGCGCGATTCTCGAGCTGCGGCGGAGCGGCTTCGACGACGACTCGATCCGCCGACACGTCAACGAACTGCGGCAGACCGTGCTGGCCAGCACCGCCCGGGCGCTCAAAGAGCACTTCATCCTCGAGCGGATCGCCGAGGAGCAGGGCGTGGCCGACGCGCCGGCCGACTACGACGCCGAGATCCGGGCGATCGCCACCCAGTCGGGCGAGTCGCCCCGCCGGGTCCGCGCCAGCCTCGAACGGCGGGGCCTGATGGACGTGCTCCGCAACCAGATCATCGAGCGCAAGACGGTCGACCTGATCACCTCGGAGGCGAAGTTCAAGGACGTGCCCTTCGAGTTTCCGAAGCCCGACACCGAGGCGATCGATCATGCCGTGTGTGGTTCGGTGCTGGGCGAGGAGGAGATCCCGGTCGCCACCCATGCCGAGCCCGCCACCCGGCCCGGCGGCCGCGGATGATCCGCCGGTCGAGTCCGCAGCGCTCCGTTCCCTTGTCCCCGGCGACCAGCACCCGATGACCAGCCCCCTGCTTCCGCGAGCCTCCTCCGCCCACCGCGACTACCAGCGGCAGCGGACGATGACGCTCGGCGACCTGTTGCTCGAAAACCGGATCGTCTTCCTCCAGGGGGAGATCTACGACGGCAACGCCAACGAAGTGGTGATGAAGCTGCTCTATCTCCAGAGCGAGAATCGTCGCAAGGACATCCACTTCTACATCAACTCCCCCGGCGGGAGCGTGACGTCCACCATGGCCATCTACGACACGATGCAGATCCTCTCCTGCCCCGTGGCCACCTACTGCGTGGGCCTGGCGGCGAGCGGCGGCGCGGTGCTCTTGGCCGGCGGGACCAAGGGCAAGCGGTTCGCCCTGCCGCACGCGAAGGTGATGATCCACCAGCCCTACGGCCAAGTCGGCGGCCAGGTGAGCGACATCGAGATCCAGGCCGACGAAATCATCAAGACCCGGTCGGTGCTCAACGAGATCCTCGCCAGCCACACCGGCCAGCCGATCGCGCGGATCGCCAAGGACACCGACCGCGACCGCTATCTCTCCGCCTCCGAGGCCAAGGAATACGGCCTCGTCGACGAGGTGCTCGCCAAGCCGCCGGTCGAGGTGACCGAAGAGTCCGACTGACCCGCCGGCCATCCGGCCCGCCCGAGACCCTGCCCATGCCATTGATCCCCTACGTGATCGAGAAGAGCGGCCGCGAAGAGCGGGCGATGGACATCTATTCCCGCCTGCTCAAGGACCGGATCATCTTCCTGGGCACCCAGGTCAACGACGAGGTGGCCAACGCGATCGTGGCGCAGATGCTGTTTCTGCAGTCCGACGATCCCAAGGCCGACATCCACCTCTACATCAACTCCCCCGGCGGGAGCGTGACGGCCGGACTGGCGATCTACGACACCATGCAGTTCGTGACCTGCGACGTGGCCACCTACTGCATCGGCCAGGCGGCCAGCATGGGGGCGGTGCTCCTGACGGCCGGCACGAAGGGCAAGCGGCGGGCCCTGCCCAACGCCCGGATCATGATCCACCAGCCCCTGGCCGGCATGGAGGGGACGGCGGAGGAGATCATGATCCACGCCAAGGAGTTCAAGAACGTCAAGCACAAGCTCAACAACATTCTCCTCAAGCACACCGGGCATCCGCTCACCAAGATCGAGGAGGACACCGATCGTGACCGGTTCATGTCGGCGCAGGAGGCGCTGGACTACAAACTGATCGACGAGGTGATCGAGCACATGCCGACGGGCAAGGGGGCCGGCTAGGCGATTCACCGCGGCCGCGAGCGGCCGCGCACGACCAGGCAACCAGGTGGCCCCGCGGGGCCGGTGAGGCGCAAGGAGGCGCGTCATGAATCCGCAGCGAGTTCCCGACGGGTTCCGGCTTCAGGTGCGGCGGCTCAGCCCGCTGGCGGCGGCCATCGCCCTGCTCACGGTCGGCTGCAAGAGCGACCTGAACCAGCAGCTCCTCGAGCGGGAGCTTCGCTACCAGGAAGACCAGATCTACCAGCTCCAGGACGAGCTGGCCGAGCAGTGCGCCCGTCTCGAGCACGTGGCCGGCGAGAACTCGAGCCTGCGCAAGCAGCTGGGGGTCTCCGACGCCGACTCCGCCGCGCCCTCCCGAGGTCGGCGGCCCCGCGCCCCCGGCGTGCCCCCCGCCACGAATGTGCCACCGGCGATCGAGATTCCCGACACCGCGCCGCGGACCCCGCGCGGAGGCGGCCCGGCGCCGCGGGCAGACGGCCCTCCCGTGGACCTCGCACCCCCGACGCTCGAAGGCGTGCCCCCGCTGCCGGCCGAACCGGGCCGCAGCACCCCCACGACCGACACCGGCAGCGGCCTGTCGTTGCCCCCGGCCGCCGCCATCTTCGATCCGGCCGCCCGGCCGATCGAGTCGGCAGGAGACGATTCGCCGGTCCAGGCGGCCGCCGCCGAGGCTCCCGCGCCGGCGCTGGTCAGGCTTTCCTACGACGAGCCGGCGGACGGCGGCGAGGCGATCCGGCTGGCGATCAACCCGTCGGCCTCGAGTGGCGTCGACGCCAACGGCGACGGCCAGAGCGAGGGCCTGTCGCTGGCGATCGAGCCACGCAACTCAGGCGAGCGGCTCGTCGGGCTCGCGGGCGACATCACGATCACGGCCTACGACGCGGCGGCCGGTTCCGGCTCGCCCCCGCTGGCCCGCTGGACGGTCACCGCGGCCGATGCCACGGCCCGCTTCCGCCCCACGGGCCGCCGCCGCGGCCT
>CAXNGP010000031.1:0-11597 GCA_964201845.1 Pirellulales bacterium | reverse complement strand
CCCTCGCTCCGCCGGCTGGTCGCGGCGGCCCTCGGGTCGAGCGACGGGATCGTGGCGGCCGACCTCGAGACGGCGGCGGCGCTGCGGCAGGCCTGGCTGGGGAGCGACGCCGATCAGTGCACGCGGTGCGAGACCTGGCCGATCGAAGTCTCCGACGCGGCCGCCCGGGTGGCCGCCCGGGTGGCCGCCGCCTGCGCCACGGCGCTCGCCCGCCGCCGCGGGGAGTAAGGCTACTCCCGCCCGCACCTCAATTGGCGAGCGAGGGGTCGCCCGTGCCAATGGAGCCGGCGTTGATGGCCGAGCGCAGGCATGATGCCGAAGCGAGGCCAGCCTCGAGCGAGTGGAGGGCGGGCGGGCACCGATCCTCCGCAGGGGGATTGGTCGCGCCACGAGCGTCCGGCGACATGGCACGGGCGACCCGTCGCGGCCCACCGCGGATCGCCCCCGGCGTATCATGTCAACTACCCACCCGGAGCCGCTGGTCGGCTCCATCTCTGGAGCCGCTTCATGACCCGTGCCGCCGCGCCCGCCCCCGACCTCGCCCGTGCCCGCCGCACGGTGCTCGATCTCCTGGCGATCCCCGGCCTCTCCGGCGAGGAGAAGGCCGTCGCCGACCACATCACCAAGACCCTGCGGGCAGCCGGCTGTCCCGCCGCGGCGATCATGGTCGACCGGGCCCACGAGAAGACGCCGCTCAAGGGCAACTGCGGCAACCTGATCGTGAAGCTGCCAGGAACGCTGAAGGGGCCGCGGCGGCTGTTCATGGCCCACATGGACACGGTGCCGGTCTGCAAGGGAGCCAAGCCGGTGGTGGCCGGGCGGTTCGTGCAGAGCGCCGACCCGGCGACCGGGCTCGGCGGCGATGACCGGGCCGGTGTGGGCGTGGTGCTGACGACGGCGCTCGAGATCCTGCGGCAGAAGCTGCCCCATCCGCCGCTGACCTTCCTGTTCGCGATCCAGGAGGAGGTGGGCCTGTACGGCGCACGGTTCGTGAAGGCCGCCGACCTGGGTCGCCCGAAGCTGGCCTTCAACTTCGACGGCGGCGCGGTCGAGAAGCTCACCGTGGGCGCCACGGGCGGCCACCGCCTCGAGATCACGATCGACGGGATTCCGAGTCATGCCGGCGTGGCCCCCGAGAAGGGCGTGTCGGCGATCGCGATCGCGTCGCTGGCCATCGCCTCGCTCGTCGAGGACGGGTGGCACGGCCTGGTCGAGAAGGGGGGCAAGCGGGGCACGAGCAACGTCGGCGTGATCCATGCCGGGGAAGCGACCAACGTGGTGGCCGATCGGGCCGCGCTCCGGGCCGAGGCCCGGGGCCACGACGCCGCCTTCCGGGGACGGATCGTCCAGGCCATCGAGAAGGCGTTCGCCGCCGCGGCCAAACGGGTCAAGAGCAGCGACGGCCGGACGGGGAAGGTCACGATCTCGGGCCGGCTCGACTACGAGGCCTTCCGACTGGCCGACGACGAGCCCTGCGTGACCGCCGCCCGCGAGGCGGTGCGCATGATCGGCCTCCAGCCGCGGCTCGACATCTCCAACGGCGGACTCGACGCCAACTGGATGGCGGCCAACGGGACTCCGACGGTCACGCTCGGCTGCGGCCAGATGAACATCCACACCACCGACGAGCAGCTCGACCTTGCCGCCTACGAGCACGCCTGCCGCGCCGCGCTGCTGCTGGCCACGGCGGCGGCCTGACCGCGGCGGGAGTCAGTCGCCACGCACGGAGGCGTAGCAGTGCCGCCGGCGCTCTTCGCGCTTGTCGTCATCGTCATCATCGTCGTCGTCATCGTGGTCGTGGTTCGCTCCGCTGCCCACCGCGGCCGCGAGGAACGAGGCGGACCACACGGTTTGGCCCGCGTCGTCGAGCTTCACGGCGTAGCCGGCGTCCCGCCAGCGGATCCGGGTCTGGGGGCGGCCCCGCGACCACGTGGTCTCGCTCACGGCCTCCGCCCGCTGGCCGCCCGCGACCACGCCACCGCTGGGATCGAGCGCGACGGCGAAGATGCCGTCTTCCTTGGGGCTGCCGAAGCCGCGGACCCAGGCGAAGCCACCCTCGGCCGAATACTTGGCGACGAAGCCGTCCTTCTCGCCGGCGCTCCGCAGCGACGTCCGGCCGCTCGATGGATCGAAGTCGACCGTCCTTTCGAACTCACCCCCCACGAACACGTTGCCGGCCGCGTCGCAGGCCACCGCCCGGGCCGCGTCCTCCCCGCGATCGCCGAAGGTGAACGACCAGAGGTAGTCGCCCGCGGTGTCGAGGGCCAGGACGAAGCCGTCCTCCTCGCCGCGACTCTGACTGCGGACCACGCCCGCGCCGGGATCGAAATCCACGACATGCTGGAAGTCGCCGACGGCCACGACCATCCCGTTCCCGTCCACCGCGATGCCGAGCACGGCGTCGTCCTTGCCTCCGCCGACGCCCCGAGCCCAGAGACAGTCGCCCAGCAGGCTGTAGGCCGCGACGAAGCCGTCGGTTCGGCCGCCCCGGCCCGTGCTGGTGAGCACCTCGCCGCCGTTGAGCAGGTCGAAATCGACGCTGCCGGCGAACTCACCGCCCACGTACACCGTGCCGGTCCGGGCGATGGCCACCGCATTGATGCCGTCCATCAGGCTCCCGCCGAACGACCGGGCCCAGACGTCGTTGCCATCGGAGTCGAACGAGGCGATGAAGCCGTCGCGGCGGCCCGCCCCCGGCAGCACGGCCTCCGGATCGGTGGGATCCATCGCCAGCGTGCCCGAGTAATGCCCGACCACGAGCACGTCATCGCCGAGCGGGTTCAGCGCGATGCCCTTGACGGCGTCGTCGCCGGCGGAGCCGAAGGACTTGGCCCACAGCAGCCCGCCGGCAGCGTCGAGCTTGAGGAGAAAGGCGTCGCTGCGGCCGCGGCTCGCGAGGGTCGCGACGCCCGGCCCGGGATCGAAATCGACCGCGCCGCGAAAGGAGCCGGCCAGGTAGGTGTCGCCGATCTCATCGACCACGGTGCAGAGCACGGTGCTGCCGGCGCCGTTCCCCGAAAGCAGAGCGCGCCGCTCGAGCGGTTCGCACCGCACGCTCGCGGCGGTCGCCGAGCGGCCCCGGCGTCGCTGGCTCGACCGCTGAAACACACCGCTCCAAGCCTGCTTGAAACCTGCCATGATTTCGATCGCTCCGATGGATTGGTCCGGAACCGCCTGCCCCAATAGGTGGGAAACCTATCACAACTTCGGCTGGAGGCCTGCCGGGGAAATCCCGGAAACCGCGTCGGAGGGCCCGTGGAGGCCCTCACGATCGGCTCACACGGCCCGGTCGATCGGCAGACCGGGCCGAAACCCGCGGCCGCTCTGCGTTGATTGCCCCCTTCCACCCGCTCCCTCTAGATTCGTGTTCCATGCCTCGCACCGCCGCCCGATCCCGCCCCGCCCTCGACCGCGTCCACCAGGGCGACTGCCTCGAGATCCTGGCCCGCGTGCCGGCGGCGAGCGTGCACCTCGCCTTCGCCGATCCGCCGTTCAACATCGGCTACGACTACGACACCTACGACGATCGCCGCACTGCCGACGACTACCTCGCCTGGTCGAAGCGGTGGCTGGAGGCCGTGCAGCGGGTGCTCCGCCCCGACGGCACGTTCTGGCTCGCGATCGGCGACGAATACGCCGCGGAGCTGAAGGTGCTCGCCACGCGGGAGCTCGGCTTCACCTGCCGCAGCTGGGTGGTCTGGTACTACACCTTCGGCGTCAACTGCCGCACCAAGTTCAGCCGCTCCCACGCCCACCTCTTTCACTTCGTGAAGGATCCCGCCGCCTTCACCTTCAACGACGACGCGATCCGCGTGCCCAGCGCCCGCGAGCTCGTCTACGCCGACAAGCGGGCCAACTCGGCCGGTCGGCTGCCCGACGACACCTGGATCCTCCGGCCGCAGGACCTGCCCGAGGGCTTCACCGCCGACGGTGACACCTGGTACTTCCCCCGCGTCTGCGGCACCTTCAAGGAACGCTCCGGCTGGCACGGCTGCCAGATGCCCGAGCAGCTGCTGGGTCGGATCATCCGCGCCTCGAGCAATGCCGGTGACACCGTCCTCGACCCCTTCGGCGGCAGCGGCACCACGCTGGCGGTGGCCAAGAAGCTCGGTCGCCGGTTTCTGGGCTGCGAACTTTCGGAGGCCTACGCGGCCCGGATCCGGGAACGGCTCGCCGCCATCCGCTCGGGCCAGCCGCTCGACGGCGCGCCCGAGCCGCTCAAGAGCGTGCCGCCCACGGCCCGGGGCCGGCGGCTCCGGAAGGCCACGCGGCGATCCTGAGGCCGGGTCGCCGCAGCCGGATATCCAAGCAGTTTATGCCGACTGGCGCCACAACTTCCGCAGGCAAGGCTGAGGGCCGTGCGGAGGCCCATCGCTCAGCTCGGGTTCCGCCAGACCATCACGAGGCCCGCCGCGGTTCCCTGGTAGAAGACGCCGTCGGGGCTGATCACGCCCGTCATCTGGAGCGTGTTCCAGGAGTAGCTGCTCGGATCGCGATAGTTCGGGGTGGTCCCCGAGAAGGTGTTCGATCCGAGGGGGAGCGGGGTGCCCACGATCGCGCCGGTGTCGGGGTCGAGGGCCGCGAAGGAATAGCTGGCGGTCGTCTCCGTCGACGGGCCGCTGCCTTGTGTGGTTGAGTTCACGAGCACCGTGTAGATCAGGCTGTCGGCGAGCGAGAGCCGCGGCAAGGCGGAGGAGTGCACGGTGTTGGCCGGGCCCCAGTTGGTCGTCACGCTCGTGCCGTCGGCGGCCAGCGTCATGCCCTGGAAGCCCCCGGCAAACGGTGCGCTCGCCGGGGTCGCGGGGCCCGTTTCCGACGGCGGAGGATACCAGTAGCCGAACGAACTCGGCACGAAGATCCGGTTGCCTACGGCGATCGGAGCGTTTTCGGTGCCGGCGTTGGATGACGTCAGGAAGGGCGTCTGCGCGACGAGCGTTCCATCCGCCACGCGGTAGACGTTGACGTTCTCGGCGGGGGTGACGTTGTTCGTGCCGGGGGCGGTGGCGTTGTCGGTGATCACGAGATACTCGTAACCGGTCGTCGGGCCGAAGAAGACCGGCGTCGAACCCGTCCCGGGGCTCAGTTGGCCCGGCTTGCGGACACCGCTGTTCTCATACACCGCGTGCCAGAGGGGCGTGATCCCGCCGTTTACCCCGGCGGCAAACAGCGCGAGCCCCGTGGTCGTCGTGACGGCCACTCCCGCCGGCGACGACGAGATGCTGTTGGCCACCATCTCGCCCGCGGGGAGGCTGTAGGTCTGGGTGGCCCCCGTCTGCGGATCGTAGTAGCCCACGACCGCCGGGCTGGCGGTGGTGGAAAGCGAGCCCTGCGTGGCGAACCAGATCCGTCCTTCGTAGTCGGGCACGAGGCCGACCACCATCGGCTGGCCAATGTCGACGCTCTTCTCGAGCGTCAGCGAACCCGCGTCGGTGGCCCGGTCGTAGTCGTTGGAGTACCACCGCATCACACCGTCGCCATCGACCAGGACGAGGCGGTTCTGGTGGTCGAGGTAGTTGTAGAGACCGCCGGCAAGGTTGCCCGTCTGGGGCTTGATCAGCTTGACCTGGTCGAGCTGCTTCAGCGTCTTCGGCGAAATCAGCATCACGATGGGTGTCTGCGCGGTGCTGACGGTCGTCCCCACCCCGACGCAGACGAGGGCCCCGTTCTCGGACATCAGCACCGACGGCATGGTGGCGTTGAGTTCGAAGTTGGGGGTGACCTCCAGATCGGTCGTGCCCGGGCCGGAGAAGAGCGTGGCGTCGGACGACGAGGCGTTGGCATGCATCGTCGAGGTGCCGTCGAGCCCCATGAAGGGGTTGTTCGGTGGCAACGGCAGCGGCGTGCCATCGGCGGCGGCAGCCAGTGACACCGGCAGCCCGTTGCCGGCGAACGTGATCGCCCGCATCCGGAACAAAAGCGGCGCGTCACCGGTGGTAAGGCCGCTGAACGTGGCGGAGGTGGCGGAGGTGGTCACGGTCTGCCGGGCTGCGCCCTGATAGAGCGTCACCGTGTAGGAGACGACCGGCGACCCGCCATCGTCCGTCGGGGGCTGCCAGCTGAGGACGGCCTCTCCGCTTCCCGGCCCGACGGTCGCGGAGAGCGCGAGCGGCTGGGAGGCCACGTCCTGCGGGGTGGCAAACGCCACCGCCGCGGCCGGCCCGCTGCCCGCGGCATTGGTCGCCGTGACCGTAAACGCATACGAGGGCACCGTCGTGGAGAGCCCCGTGAACGGCATGCTCGTGGAGGTCGTCGTGGAGGTGGTCGTGGTCGACCCGTTGTTCATCGTCACGGTGTAGCCCGTCGCGCCGCCGGCCGGCGGGCTCCAGGAGAGCAGGAGGCTGCCGACGCCCGTCGGGGCCACGGCGAGGCTTTGCACCGCGTTGGGCACGGCGGCGGCCGTCATCATCGCCGTGGCCGACCGACCGATCCGGGGCTGGAGCACCGTCACCGTGCCGAACAGCCCGCGGTCGGCGCCAAGCTCGCGGTAGGTCACATCCCAGCGGAACCGGCTCGCCGTGATCCCGGAGAGGCTCTCGATCTGCACCCGGTTGTCGGTGCCCAGCGAATACCCCACCGTGATCACCCGGTTGCGGACGTTTTTCAGCTGCGGCATCGTCGCCCGCAACGTGACCGTGCCCCGGTTGGTCACGCTGTCGTAGCTGCCTGCGATGTGGCCGCCGTTGCCACCACCACTGACCGTGCCCCGGTACGTGGCGGTGACCGGCGTCGCGGGTCCGGCCACGCGGGAATCGAGCGACTCCACCCAGATGTTTCTGGTGGCCTGCGACTGCGGCCGCCTCGCACCGGCCTGGAGATCGTTGGCAGGCACATCGATGGCCGTGGTCATGCGCACGGGAACGAAACTGTCGCCGTCGACGACGTTGTCCTGAATGGACCGAAGTGAGATGGCCTGCGGCTGGTTCCAGTTGTTCCTCGTGAACCGCAGCGTGGTTTCGGTCACGCCGACCTCCAACGGAGCAACGCTCTTGAACGACACGAGGATCGGGCTGTCGGGCCTGCGGGCGAGTCGCACGCGCGCGGCCAGTTGCTGGCCCTCGTTGATGTTCGCCGTCGCGCCGGGAGCGAGCAGGCCATGCCCCTGGTCATTTTGCACGACCGACACCAGCGTGCTCAAAAGGCCGGTGGCCAACGCCAGCCGCGGCTCGAGCGACTCGACCTTCAACTCGCCATCACGACGCCGCCGGACCGACTCGCGTCGGCGGCGGAACAATGTGGCGGAAAGCCGAGAGGCAGCAGTCACAGGAACGTGTCGCCCTCGACGCTCCTGATGCTCATTCTATACCGGGTTGTTAGCTCCCGTTTGAGGTGGGTGACGGGCCCCTTCCCCAATCCCCCATCGTGATCGTCGATGACGATGCTACTGTCGCTGTCCGTCACGCTTTCTTCTTCGTCTTCGGTGACCAAGTCACTGAAGGAACTCGCGGAGTCTTCGTCGACCGAAACATTTTCGACAACCTGCCCGACCCCGTTCGGACCCCCGATAGGTGAATACTCGGCCGCGATGGTACCTGCCTCCTCTCCCACCTCGACCCCCCCCACCAAGAAGTCGATCGCACCACCAGTCGCAATCGTCAAGATGGCGACACCCGCGATGATGCCGATGCTGTCCTCCAGAGCGAACATCCATGGCGGCTGCACGGTTATCTCCGCCTGCGTCATAAGCCTGAAGTGGGCGCCTGCCGGGGTGTTGCCGCTTGCGCTCGGCAGATTTTGCCCGGCGGGGGAGTCGAGGTAGCCGTAGTACCCCTCCCCCGCGTTCTGGATCGTCATCGTCCAGTGCTGGCCGGCCTGCACCTGCGAGTTGAGCGACGGGCTGATGTTGGCGGCAAAGTCATTGCTCGACCCGCTTCCACTGTTCCAGTCGGGCAGGTACGTGCTGCAGTTGTTGCCCACGCACGTGCCGTCAGCCTTCTGGACGTAGAACGTCATCTGGCTCGAACTGTCCGGTGCGATGTAGGCGATCGTCGTCTGCTGCCCCTCGGGCACCGTCACCTGCTTCGTCGTGTAGGTCACAGCCGTAAGCTGGATGTCGAGCAGGCGGACGGTTGAGTTCGTCGGCAGCGTGATGCTCTTCAGCGTCTTGCCGGAGGGGATCGTGTAGCTGTATTGGTAGATATGGTTCGTGGTCGGACTTGTTTCGCCGGAGGCTGTAGCAAGGTACGACGCCGTGGCGATGGTCGACTCGTTCGTGAAGTTCCCGGGAAAGCGCCAGTCGCTGAACGACTGCGTCCAGACCGCCGTCGAGTTGTCGGTGAAGGTCAGCGTGAGCGGCTGGTTCTCCTGATCGCCGTTGGAGGCGGCCCCGGCCAGATTCAGCGTGGTGTAGCCGCTGCTTTGCGGCACCTGAATCGTCTGGCCGTTGGCGACCACGAAGTTGGGCTGTCCGGGGACGCCCAGATTGAAGTTGACGCTCGTCCCGCGAAGGATCTTCGACGACCCGAGGGCCTCCCAGGAGTAGGCGTCGCCAAAGCCGTCGAAGCCGCCCCCGCTGAAAGAATGGCCGTCTCTGCTGATGCCGCCGGTGGTGGCGATGCTGCTGAGCGCGACGGACGTCGTCGATCCCTTCACCGGCTGGTCGGCGAAGAAGAAGTTGAGCGGCCCGCCACCGACCCCGATGTTCGACTCGTTCGAGATCGTCAGCGCCATGACCTCGATGCCCGTGAGGTTGGTGGTGGCGAGCACGGCCGAGGCGAAACCCTCGCCGAGGGCGATCGCCGGGGCGTTGGCCACGACGGCGCTCAAGATGCCGATGTTGTCGTTGTTCGGCAGAATGATGCTCGCCAGCTGCTTGCCCTTGAGGTTGTAGCAGTAGGAGAAGATGTGGGCGGGCGTGGTGACCAGGGCGCCCGTCTGATCGATGCGTTCTGGCTCCGTCTTCAGGAGCAACTCCCCGGTGAAGGGCCGGGGCGCGGGCTGCGGAGGCTTCCCCTCGACGAAGGTGATCGGGGTCGTCCCCACAGTGATCGTGCCGGTGTTCGTGTTCACGAACGTCTTGCCGGCGTAGGTGCCCTGTGCGACGGTCATGTATGAGTCGACAATGTCGGTCGACGTGTCCGCATCCAGCGCACGGGTCCAACCAGCGTTGGCTTGAACGACCCACACGCCGTTTGAGGCTGCGGTTGACTGGTTCTGCAGGAGCACGCGATCGTTGGAGACGAGCGCGACCCCGTCGATCGTTTGCAGTCCTGACGGCGCGATATTGGACGTGGCCGCTACCTTCACTGGCGCGAGCCCGTGTGCCTGCGTCGTCGCATCTGACTGCGGCGGGCCGACGCTCGCCCAGTCGTGGAACGACTGGGTCCACGTCTCCGTGGTGCCGTCGGTGAAGGTCAGCGTGATCCTCTCCGACAGCTGGTCGCCGTTGGATGCCGCTCCGGCAAGGTAGAGATAGTCGGACTTGTCGGCATCCACGCTGACGTCGATCGTCTGGCCCTTGGCCTGGACGAAGTTCGGGGGGTTCTTTTTCGCGCTATTTCCGCTGCCGCCCGCCTGGTTACCCGCCGTGGGGATCGGCCCGATCGGGAATGTGATGTTGTTGTAGACGATGGACGTCCCAGGAATGGGATCCTTCGTGCCCGAGCCGGTGTAGTCGGAGTTGTAGTAGTTGCCGTTTTTGTCGAAGCCCTGATTGTTGGGCGAGTTCAACGTCGCCGTCGTGATGCCGAACGCGTTGAAGCTGCTCGACAGGTCGATCGGCGTCGAGACGACCTGCGTCGATGTGGATGAGGTCGCCCCGACGGAAGATGCCCGCATGGCGGGCGCCACCGGCTGCGTTCGGTACTCGAGCCGCGTGCGCACGCTGTTCAGGCCGTAGGGCACGACGTGGTCGTGCGCGAAGCTCCCATCGTCACCGACCGCAATCCGGGCCGCCTCGAACCACGGGCCAACGGAACCGTCCCCGAGGTTCTGGGCTGACTCCACGACGATCGTGGCACCGGCGCGGACGCGGGCGTCCACGGTGCCACTGAACCGGAGAGTCTCTCCGGGTTGGAAGTGGGCCCGGACCTGGTCGGGCAGCACCTCGCCGTTCACGGTGCCGGGGAACAGCTGACGCGCGTAGATCGGGTTCGCCTCGAGGTCCGCGAGCTGGCTGGGCGTCAGCTTGCTCGATTCCGATGAGATGATCATCGGCGTGCCGGCCGGCAGGCCCTGCGACGCTTCGACGGCGTCGGGAAGGGCGTCCACCTGCAGATACGCGAGGTTCGCGTGGCTGCCGCCGAGCGGAAGGCTCGTCGTGAACCGCGTCGGCGTGAGGCTGTTCGCGAGTTGCGCCCGGGCTTTTGATCCCAGATCGATGAAGGAAGCCCCGCTCTTGACCGTGTAATCGACGCGTGCCAAGCCCTCCGCCGTCGATTGGAGGTCGTAGTAGCTGGCCGGACCCGCACCGGTCTTGGTCGCCCCCCACACCTTCGCCCGCTCAACGAAGCCACCTTCCACGATCGGAATGCCGTTAACCGTCCGCGGCACGCTGTAGACCAGGGTCTGCCCATCCTCACGGGTGACCTGGACCGAGTAGCGGGTGCTCGCGCAGCCGCAGCCGTCGGTCGGGTCGCCCCAGTTGATCGTCTGGCCAACGCCGTCTGCAAGGGACGCGACTTCGGCATTCAAGAGCCTGCCCGGCACCGTCGCCGCCTCCGGGATCGGAGCGATCAGGCCGCCCGCCGTGTCCATCGGCAGGATGGAAAATGCCGGAGCCGTGCCGACATCGCCCCGGGCAGGCGTCCAGCGGACGACTTCGTTGAACGCGATCTTGCGGACCGCGTGTGCGTATCTCACCCACGTGGGGGTCGGGGCAGGTGCCGGAGGAGGACTTGGCGGGACCGTCACCCACGTATTCCGGGCCGCCGACCACCGCTGCAGCGTGCCCCTGTGCACCTGGGTGACGATGAAGCCCTGGGTGTTGCGGCCCAGGAGATGCGCGGCCGTCAGTTCGACGGTGTTGCCGTCGGAGCCGTCGAGCATCACCGTCCGCTCGCCTTGGATCGTGAGCTGAAAGTTCGTCGCGGCGCTCTGGATCCCGGCCCGGTTCTCGCCCACCGCCGTCACGTCGTGTACGCCGTTGGCGAGCCGCGGCGCCTTGAGCGACCACGCGCCCGTCGTGGCGTCGCTTCGCACCCGACCCGCGAACTCGCCGTCGATCGACACGCTCACCCGCTGACCGGGCTGCGCGAATCCGCCCAGCATCGGGGTGGCGAACGTCGTCTTCTTATCCCCCTTGGCGCCCGTATCCGACATCGCTCCAAGGCCAAGCGTCGGTGCGCTGGGCGCGGCCGTCGCGACCGTGACGTTCAACGGCCTGGAGAGCGGCCCCACGCGGCCCGAGGTGTGCACCGGACGGACGGCGAACGTGTTGCGGCCGGCACCGAGGGCCTCCGTGGCGGGCACCTCGTACGTCCACGTGGCATTGGTCACCGGCAGCAGGTCGCGCCGTTGGCCGTTGATGAAGAGCCGCACCTGGCTCACCGCGCCTCGCACGCTGCCGGTCAGCTCCGGCGTCTGGTCGGAGGTGAAGTTGTCGCTGTTCGACGCGCCGGTGTCGCTCTCCGCCACGAGGTCGGGGAGCATCGCACGCATGC
>CAXNGP010000030.1:0-11609 GCA_964201845.1 Pirellulales bacterium | reverse complement strand
CTTCGAGCGATCATCGTGAACTCCATGTCAGGGGGAAACGGCTTCAGCAACCCAGAGGGCATGAGACATCATGCCCTCGCCCCCTACATGGTTTCACGCTCGTCGAGCTACTCGTGGTGATCGCGATCATCGGCGTCCTCCTGGGGTTGGTTCTCTCGGCGGTGCAGTCGGCCCGCGAGACGGCCCGCCGGATCGCCTGCGGCAACAACCTGCGGCAGGTCGGCATCGCCCTCCACGCCCACGAATCGGCCCGCCGGTTCGTGCCCGCGTGGCGGAAGGAGTTTTCCTGGGCCGAGTACCCCAAGAATCCGCCGAATCCCAACTTCTCGATCGTCGTGGCCGGCCGCACGACCTTTGGCGCGCTCGGGCAACTCCTCCCCTACGTCGAGCAAGGGACACTGGCGTCGCTCTTCGACATGACTCGCGGGATCGCAGACCCCGTCAACCTGCCCCCGCCCTTTCCCCGCGGGCAAAACTCACCGACCTGCCTGGCGGCCGTGCCGCTCTTCGTCTGCCCCGGCACGCCCTCCGGCGTGCCCTCCGACTACGGCGCCGCGTATCAGGTGATCGGCTACCCGGCCAACACGCCGCTGATCCTGCCCAGGACCGACTACGCTCCCTTCCGCGGGCTGCATCCGAGCCTCGCGGCCTGTGCCGGCCTGCCCGCCGAGTTCACCCACAACGCGATGCTCGGCACGACCGACTTCGTGAACCGGCGGACGGTGCGGTTTCGTGAGATCACCGACGGGCTCTCGAAGACCCTGGCCTTCGTCGAGCAGGCGGGCCGGCAGCAGCGGTTCTTTCGCGGCCGCCCCCTTCCGGCCTCGGCCCCCGGCGGGGCCACCGTCCTGTACGCCTTCTACGGCGACTGGAACATCGCCCGCCACGCCCGTGGGCTGAGCGGGGCGACCGAGTCCGAGCCGCAGCAGGCCGGCTGCGGGGTCGTGAACGTGCTCAACGACGACAATCCCTACGCGTTCCATCCCGGGGGCGTGTCGGCCGTGATGGGCGACGCCTCGGTGACCTTCATGGCGGAGGGCATCGACGCCGGCGTGTTCGCGGCGCTCGTGAGCCGCGATGGCGGCGAGTCGATTTTCGTGCCCTGAGATCATCGTCTCGGGCATCCCGCCCCGAGACACACGAACCGGTCGCCAGGTGGTTGGATGTCGTCGAGCCGATCGGACGAGCCGCAGAGGGGGGGGCGGCGCAGCCGGTCACGGGATCGCGAGCGTGGCCTCGATCGGCAGATGATCGGAGCCCACGTCGGGCCCGACGCGGCGGGCGATCACCTTGACCTCCGGCGAGACGACGACGTGGTCGATCGGGATCCGGGGCACCCAGCGGCGGGCGTTCCAGGTGGCCTGTGAGCGTGGCCCGTGAGCGGTATAGCCACGGTCATCCCCGGGGTGTTGCTCCGATACCGCGTGCCCCGGCTCCATACCGCAGCCGTCCACGATATAGTTGCATGCGCTTCGCATCCATCGCTTCCACGCGACTTTCCGACCGCCGCTTCCGATGACGCCCGACGTCGCTCGTACCGCTGCCGAGATCTTCCGCCGCCGTGTCGTCGCGGCAAGGTCGCTCGATTTCAGTGAGAAGTTTCTGGCGGGCCCGCGGCTCTTCGAGCGGGCCTGCGTGCTTGCCAGTGCCGGGCTGCGGCAACGGCATCCCGCGGCCCGAGACGCCGCCATCCGCGAGCTGCTGCAACGGCAACTCGCGGTGTTGCGGCGGCTGGAAGCGTCGCGATGAACGCCGACGACGCCGTCGTCTCGCTTGTGGGCGTGCTCGAGTCGCTCGCGATTCCCTACATGGTGTCGGGTTCCCTCGCCACCAACGTCTACGGCGTGCCGCGGGCCACCGACGACGGCGACTTCGTTCTCGAGTTGCCGCCGGGGGGAAGGATCGCCGACATCGCCGGGGCGCTCCCGGAAGCCATCCGCCTCGAGCCGCAGGTGCAGTTCGAGACGGTGACCGCGAGCCGAATGTACGTCTGCATGGTTGCTGAGTCGGCGTTCCGGATGGAACTGTTTCTTCTCACCGACGACCCGTACGACCGCGAGCGATTCGACCGCAGGTATCGGCTGGCCCTGCCATTCGGCACGGTCTGGCTGCCGACCGTGGAGGACGTGATCGTGACGAAGCTCCTCTGGGCGGCGCGGGCGGGCCGGCTCAAGGACCAGGACGACTGCCGGGGCGTAATCGCTCTCCAAGCAAACCTCGTGGACTGGGAGTATGTGTGTCGGTGGTGCGATCGCCACGGCACCCGCGGGCTGCTCGACGAGATTCGGCGATCGATTCCCGCCGAACTGGATGACCTGGATTCCTGATCGCGTGGAGCCGCGGCCGCCGGGGCGGTTCACCGCCGGCCGCGCAGCCGGTCACGGGATCGCGAGCGTGGCCTCGATCGGCAGATGATCGGAGCCCACGTCGGGCCCGACGCGGCGCTCCATCACCCGCACCTCGGGCGAGACGACGACGTGGTCGATCGGGATCCGGGGCACCCAGCGGCGGGCGTTCCAGGTGGCCTGCACGCCGCGGCCGACGGCCGAATCGCACAGCCCGCGCAGCCGGACGAGCTGCCGGAAGCCGTGCGACCAGGGCGTGGCGTTCAGGTCGCCCGCCACGATCACCGGCCGCGACTCGGCGGCCGCCACGTCGCCGATCGCCGCCAGCTGGGCGTCGCGCCGGGCCGACCAGTCGGCGGCGATCGGCGCCGGCGGATGCGCGGCGACGAGCAGGCAGCCCGCCCGGCCCACCGGCAGGTCGACGATCACCACGGGCGGCCCCTCGGCGAGCGGCTCGATCCGTTCGCGTGCCAGCGGCAGCCGCGAGAGCACGGCGATCCCGAACCGGTCGTCGCGCGGATGCATGACCTGATGCGGGTAGCGCGGCGCGAGCTTCGCGACCGCCTCCGCCCAGGCATCGTCCACCTCCAGCAGCACGACCACGTCCGCGTCACACTGGCCGAGATACCCGAGCGTGCGGCCGGTGTCGTCGTTGTCGGCCAGCAGGTTGAGCGACACGAGGCGGAGGGTGCCCATGCCGGCGGCGTCCCCGGCGGCGGCGGGCATCCAATACGGCAGGAGCGTCCAGGCATTGGCCGCCGCGGCGGCGACCAGGCAGCCCGTGGCCAGCCGGCTGCGGCGCCAGGGGGCGACGGCGAACCAGACCAGCGCCGCCAGCAACCAATACCAGCGAAAGTGGCTGGCGAGGTCGAGGAGCCAGTGCCAGCTCCCGGCGAAGCCGGCGACCGTGGCGGCAGCCAGGCCGAAGGCGGGCAGGTCGAAGGCGACCGGCGTCCGGCGGCGGGCGGTTGCGGACGGGTCGGCGTGCATGTCCGGCAGCGTACGCTCTTCGCGCCGAAGGCCTCAACGCGGCGTGCCCGAAGCCGCCCCGCCGCCTACAATGCCGCCATGACCGATCTCCCCCCATCGCAGGACCGCGCCCGAATCATCCGCTGGGTGGTCGCCGGGATCGTCGTGTGGGGCATCTTCCACGCGATCGGGGCCTGGCGGTTCAACCACAACCCGCTCCGGGCCGTGGTGGTGCTCGCCTGCGTGGCCGCGTTCCTGGGCTTCTGGATGACGATGCTCGCCGTGCGGCAGCGGCGGCTCTCGAAGTAGGTTTCGCTGGGCTGGAGGGGTTGCCCGTGCCAATCGAGCGGCGTAGGAAACCGAGCGTAGCCGGGAAGGCGAAGCGGGGTTTCCTCCGAGTGAGCGGAGGGCAGGATGCCCGGAGTGAACGTCCGGCGAGATGGCACGGGCATCCCCGGGCCACTGCAGGTGCATAGCAGGACACACTGGTCAACCCAACGTAGGAGGTGATGCGATGGCGATCGTCCTCGGATCGAGCCTCGACAACGGCCTCGTGGCCCCGCCGGTGGTGCGGCCGGCCCCGCAGCGGCCCGAGAGCATGACCAGCCTCTCGATCGGGCAGTACCTGATCCGGCGGCTCGCCGACTATGGCCTGCGGCACGTGTTCGGCCTGCCGGGCGACTACGTGCTGAGTTTCTACAGCATGCTCGAGCACTCGCCGCTCCAGGTCGTCAACTGCACCCGCGAGGATTGCGCGGGCTTCGCGGCCGACGCCTACGCCCGCGTGCACGGGATGGGGGCCGTCTGCGTCACCTACGGCGTGGGCGGCCTGAGCGTGGCCAACTCGATCGCCGGGGCCTACGCCGAGAAGAGCCCCGTGATCATGATCTCGGGCGCGCCGGGCCTCGCCGAGCGCGGTGGCGACCCCTTGCTCCACCACCGCGTCCGCGAATGGCGGACACAGCTCGAGGTGTTCGACAAGCTCTGCGCCGCGAGCCTCGAGATCGTCGACCCGGCCACCGCCTTCCGCGACATCGACTTCCTGCTCGACACGGCCCACCGGCTCAAGCGGCCCGTCTATCTCGAGCTGCCGCGGGACATGGTCGCGGTCGTGCCCGACCAGATCCGCCCCTATGTCCACCCGCCGCGGGCGAGCGACCCCGAGGCGCTGGCCGAGGCGGTCAAGGAGGCCGCGGCCCGGATCGCGGCCGCCAAGCGGCCGGTGATCATCGCGGGCATCGAGCTGCACCGCTACGGCCTCCAGGCCGACGCCGTGGCCCTGGCCGAGAAGGCGGGCATCCCGATCGCCGCCACGATGCTCGCCAAGAGCGTGGTCAGCGAGGTGCACCCGCTCTACATCGGGCTCTACGAGGGGGCGCTCGGCCGCCGCGAGGTGACGGAGTTCGTTGAGGCGAGTGACTGCCTGATCATCCTCGGGGCCCTGCTCACCGACATCGACCTCGGCATCTTCACCGCCAAGCTCGACGCCGCCACGAGCATCTATGCCGCCAGCGACGACCTTCGGATCAGCCACCACCACTACCACGACGTCCTGCTCGACGACTTCATCCGCGGCCTGGCCGCCGCCGCCCCCCGGGCCGTCTCCCGCCCCCTGCCGCCGGGCCCGGCGGCGTCGCTCGAGCCGTTCGTGCTCGTCCCGGAAGCCCCGATCACCACCACACGGCTCGTCCGCCGGCTCGATGAGTCGCTCGACGACCGCACGATCGTGATCGCCGACGTGGGCGACGCCCTGTTCGCCTCGAGCGACCTCGTGATCCGTGGCCAGACCGAGTACATCGCCCCGGCCTACTACACCTCGATGGGGTTCGCCGTGCCGGCGGCGCTGGGGGCCAAGACGGCGCGGCCCGACCTCAAGGTGATCGCGATGGTGGGCGACGGTGCCTTCCAGATGACCGGGATGGAGCTTTCCACGATCGTCCGCCGGGGCCTGGCGGTGACGGTGATCGTGCTCGACAACCAGGGCTACGGCACCGAGCGGCTCCTCCTCGAGGGATCGTTCAACGACATCAATCCCTGGCAGTATCAGCGGCTGCCGGAGGTGCTCGGCGGGGGCACCGGCTGGGACGTGCGGACGGAGGGGGAGTTCGACGAGGCGCTCCGGGCGGCGCTGGCCGACGAGCAGGCGATGAACATCATCCGCGTCCACATCGGCGTCGACGACCGCAGCCAGACGCTCGATCGGATCGCCGCCGGCCTCGCCCGCCGCATGCGCCGCTGAGCGTCGCCGTGGCGACGAAGTGCTTCCTGATCACGGCTGGAGCTTCGGCACGCCGATCGTGCCGCCGAAGGCGGCGATCAGGTCGGCGAGCGAGCCCTTGAAGGCCGCCTCCAGGCTGGCCTCGACCGTCATGCCCTCCTTGATGCCGCGGACGAACTCGGCGAACTTCTTCCGGTCGCGGAGCACGAGAAACTTCACCAGTTGCGACGAGATCCCGTATTGGATCGGCTGGATGTTGGCGGCCGTGAGGAAGTCGGGGCCGAGCGATCCGGTCTGCTGCATGAAGGCCCTGGCCTGGGCCTCCTTGGCCGGCACCTGTCGCGACCGGGGCACGACCTGCGTGCCCACCCACTCGGCGAGTCCCTCGTTGAGCCAGTTGGGGATCCGCTCGGGCGAAAGCCAGCGGTGGTTGAACCCGTGGCTCGTCTCGTGCACGAGCATGTGGGCGAAGGCATCGGCGTCGGCGCCCCGGTGGCAGGCCATGATCACCCGCCCGTCCGACGACTGGTGGCACAGCCCGTGCACACCCCGCGGGATGTCGGCCCGCATGAACCGCGCCTCGAAGGCGTGAAAGTCGCCCTCGTCGCGAAACGCCACGACCAGGCACTTGCCCTTCCAGACCGGCTCGCCCCGCGGGATTCCGTACAAATCGCAGAGCAGGTCGTGCATCGAGTCGAGGCTGGCGACGTAGGGAGCGATCTCCGCGGCCGGGATGTCGGTCACGACGATGAACTCGTGGGTCTCGGCGACCGCCAACTGCGGAAAGGCCTGACGAACCTCGTCCACGAACGCCTTGAGCCGGTCGACCTCGGCGGCATGCTCGTCCGCGGTCAGCGCGGGCCAGGGCGTCACGCCGCCGGCCTGCATGCGGCCGTGCGAGGCGGCCAGCTCGGCCTCCCGTCGTTCGCGCGCGACCCGCCCGCGCATCCCGGCGGCGCCGCCCCCCGTGGCCTCGGACTCGTAGACGGTCTCGCGGTCGGCGACGATCTTCGTGATCCCCTTGAGCATCAGGCTCGTCGGCCGCGACTGGCCCTCTTCGACGATCCGGACCGACTCGGTCTTGCCATTGCGTTCGACGACCCGCTCGAGGGTCGGACGGACGAACCGCCGGCCCGTGCCCAACTCGACCACGTCGAGGGTCTTGCCGACGTGCGGGGCGAGCGCCTCGGCCACCCCGTCGGCCCGCGCGGCCGGCACCACCAGGACGAGCCCCGCGACCCAACTGGCCACGACCCAACGTCGCCCGTTCATGCGTCGCTCCCCACCAGCGCCTGCCGCCGCAGCAGCGTGCTCGACACGTCGAGACGAAACTCCCGCTGCGAGACGAAGTAGGCCGCGTCCCGCAGCGGCTTCGGCACGTCGATCGTGGCCGCCTCCTCGAACACGCCGTCCCGCGCCCGGCCGAACACGATCAGCCCGCCCGCCTTGGCGGCGATCGCCTTCACGGCCCGCGTGGCCGCCCCCTTCGAGCCGCCGTAATACCGCGGGTCGGGCAGCCGCGCGAACGTGTCGGCTCCCATCACGAAGGTGCTCTTGGGAAACAGGGCGAGCTTTTCCAGAAAGGTGGCGGCCCGCGTGAACCAGAGCGGACGGTCGGCGAACTGCGCGGCCCGGTCCCGCATCTCGACGTAGTCGAGCGTCGGCTTGTCGACGTTGGCGATCGAGATCTCGTAGGCCAACGGCCGCTCGGCGATCTCCTCGGCGATCCGGGCCATCAGCAGGTGCCCCTCGTGCAGCGGGTCGAACGAGCCGGGGAAGACGAGCCCGCCCGGAATGGCGACGGCCCCGGCGGGATCGGGCCAGCCGCCCGCCGCCACCAGTTTCCGCGCGCCGCCGAACATCTCCCGCCACGACTCGGGGGGCTCGACGACGTCTCGCCGGATCACCTCGCCGGCCCGCAGCGGCAGGTCGGCGACGGCGGCCGCAGCGCCGCAAGCGGCCGCGATCTCCCCCAGGAGCAGCCCCGCGGCCACCCGTTCCTCGTCGCCCCGCGACCGCGCACCCTTCTCGAGCACGAGTTCCGCCACCCGCGTCGTCCCGCGGGTCTGCACCGCCGCGATGGCCCGGTGCTCGCCGCGCCGCGGCCGCGTGGTCCGCAGGCCCGCGGTCACGGCCGCTCCCACCGCCCGCTGCCGGGCCTCGGCAGGCGCGACGCCCGCGGCCTCCTGGAGCCGCACGGCCCGCTCCCACGCGGCGACGGCCAGACGCCGGGCCGTGCGGGGCGAACAGTACGACTCCTGGGCTCCGCCGAGCAGGCCGTCGACGGCCGCACGGGCGTAGGGCACCACGCCCTCGAGCACCACCTGGCTCGCGCCGGGCGTGGAGACGAGCCGGCTGATCGCCTCGGCCCCGCCGCCGCTCGACACCATCGCGAGCCCGGCTCGGGCGTCGGCGAGGGCCGCGATGAGCCGCTCGGTTTCGGGGGCTGGCGAATGGCTCATGCGTCTCACTGGAAACGCGGCCGACCGCGGGCGGGGGCCGTAGCTTGAAGTATAACCCGCGCGGCTTGCCGCCCACCTGACGCGGCGTCAGACTGGTCGCCTCCGGGAGAGGCCATTCGAGGCCCGGCGGCCGGCGGATGACCCCGAGGAGCAAGCAACCGATGCGGGCGGCCATCATCGGCATCGGCGCGATCGCCCGGCTCCACGCCAAGGCGCTGGCCGACATTCCGGGCGTCACGCTCGTGGCGGCCACGTGTCGCACGGAAGAGAAGGGCCGGGCCTTCGCCGGCGAGTTCGACTGCGCGTGGCACGCCGACACCGCGACGATGCTCCGCCGCGAGAAGCCCGACTTCGTCACCGTCGCCACGCCCTCGGGCGCCCATCTCGACGCGGCCCTGGCCGCGATCCGGCGCGGCGTGCCGGTGATCTGCGAGAAGCCGCTCGAGATCACCCTCAAGCGGATCGACCGGATGATCGCCGCGGCCGACCGCCGGGGCGTGCCGCTGGGGGCGATCTTTCCGCAGCGGTTCAACCCCGTGGTCGCCACGGTGCAGGCGGCGGCCGCGGCGGGGCGGTTCGGCCAGTTGGCGATCGCCGCGAGCTATGTGCCCTGGTGGCGGGACGACGCCTACTACGGCCCCGGCCGCTGGCAGGGCACCAAGGCCCTCGACGGCGGCGGGGCGCTGATGAACCAGTCGATCCACGGCGTCGACGCGCTCCAGTGGATCGCCGGCGCGACCATGCCCGGCCTCGCGCCGGGTGAAAACCCGGTCGAGAGCGTCATCGCCCTCACGGCCGTCCGGGCCCACGACCCCGAGCGGCTCAAGGTCGAAGACACCTGCGTGGCGATCCTGCGGCTCAAGAATGGCGCCCTCGGCCAGTTGCTGGCCGCCACGAGCCTGTTTCCGGGCAGTCTGCGACGGCTGCTCATCGGCGGCCGAGACGGCACGGCCGAGATCCTCGAGGAGCAGCTCGTCAGCTGGCGGTTTCGGACCGAGGCGGCCGACGACGCGGCCACCCGCGAGCGGCTCGGCGGCGCGAGCCACACCTCGGGCGGCGCCGCCGATCCGATGGCGATCAACTATTCCTGCCACACCCGCAACTTCGAGCAGTTCCTCGCGGCCGTTCGCGAGGGCCGACGACCGCCCCTCGACGGCCTCGAGGGCCGCAAGGCGGTGGCGATCGTCGAGGCCTGCTACAAGAGCGGCCGCACCGGCCGCCCCGCGAAGGTCGAGGATCCCCGTCCGGCCGCCGAAGAGCTGAGATGAACTCCCCCTTCCGCTACGCGATCTGCAACGAGACCTTCCTCGACTGGCCCTTGGCCAAGGCCTGCGACGCGGCCGCGGCGTGCGGCTACGGCGGGATCGAGCTCGCCCCGTTCACGCTCGCCCCGCTCGCGACCGACCTCTCCTCGGCCCAGCGGGGCGAGATTCGCCGCACGATCGCCCGGGCCGGGCTCGACTGCGTGGGGCTCCACTGGCTCCTGGCCAAGACCGAGGGGTTCCACGTGGCGCATCCCGAAGCGGCCGTCCGCGACCGCACGGTCGACTACCTCGTCGAACTCGTCCGGCTCTGCCACGACCTCGGCGGCCGGATCCTCGTCTTCGGCTCGCCCAAGCAGCGCAGCCTGCTGCCCGGGGTGTCGCCCAACGAGGCGCTCGGCCACATTCGCGAGGTGTTCACGCGGCTCGTGCCGGTGCTGGAGACGACCGACACGGTCGTGGCGCTCGAACCGCTCGCGCCGGCCGAAACCGACGTGCTCACCACGGCGGCCGACACCTGCAAGCTCATCCAGGCGATCGGCTCGCCGCACGTGCGGCTGCACCTCGACGTCAAGGCGATGGCCTCCGAGCCGACGCCGATCCCGGACATCATCCGGGCCAGCGCTCCCTGGCTCGAACATTTCCACGCCAACGACGAGAACCTCCAGGGGCCGGGCTTCGGCCTCGTCGACTTCCTGCCGATCTTCCGGGCGCTCGAGGAGATCAGCTACTCCGGCTGGGTGAGCGTGGAGGTCTTCGACTACACTCCCGGCCCGGAGCGGCTCGCCCACGAGAGCATCGCCTTCATGCGCCGGGTCGAGGCGGAACTCGTCTGACTCCCTCGTCCGACTCCTCATTCGCGACTCCCAGCGACCGACCGCCAGCCCGACACCCCGAGGCTCATCCCCCCATGGCCGACCTGCCCCACTTCGCCTCGTCCGCCTCCGTCGGTTCACCCGGTGACGGCCCCTGGTACCGCGACCTGACCCGCTACCACTGGTTCGTGCTGATCGTCGCCGCCCTCGGCTGGCTGTTCGACTGCCTCGATCAGCAGCTCTTCAACCTGGCCCGCAAGCCGGCGATGGAGACGCTGCTGGCCACGGCCGACGCCGCCGCCGACCCCAAGGCGGTGGACTTCTTCGGCGGCCTCTCGACCTGCATCTTCCTGGCGGGGTGGGCCACGGGCGGCCTGATCTTCGGGGTCGTGGGCGACCGGATCGGCCGCGCCAAGACGATGATGATCACGATCCTGATCTATTCGCTCTGCACCGGCCTGTCGGCCCTGTCGCAGGGCTTCTGGGACTTCGCCTTCTACCGGTTCATCACCGGCTTGGGCGTGGGGGGCGAGTTCGCCGTGGGCGTGGCGCTGGTGGCCGAGGTGATGCCGGAGCGGGCCCGTCCCTATGCCCTCGGTCTCCTGCAAGCGCTCTCGGCCGTCGGCAACTTCGGGGCGGCGCTGATCGGCATCGGCCTGGGGCTGGCCCAGAAGTCATTCGCCGACGGGCTGATCGCCGGCTGGGAGCCGTGGCGGTGGAAGTTCGTGATCGGCGCGCTGCCGGCGGTGCTGGCGCTCGTGATCCGGGCCGGCCTCAAGGAGCCGGAACGCTGGCAGGCGATGAAGAAGCAGGCCGCGGAGACCGGCGCCTCGCTCGGCGGCTACGCGGCCCTGTTCGCCGACGCCCGCTGGCGCAGGAACGCGATCATCGGCATGCTGCTCGCCTGCGCCGGTGTGATCGGGCTGTGGGGGGTGGGCTTCTTCGCGATCGACCTGCAGCGGAGCGTGCTCAAGAAGACCTTCGAGGCCCAGGGACTGACCGGTGCCGACCTGGCCAGCCGGCTGACCATCTGGTCGGGTGTCGCCTCGATGATGATCCAGGTCGGCGCGTTCACGGGCATGATGCTGGCCGCGCGGATCTGCCAGTGGCTCGGCCGGCGGATCTTCTTCGCGATCTTCTTCACGGCCGCGATGATCTCCACGATGGTCGTGTTCGCCTACCTCGACGACCTCAGCGACTTCTGGTGGATGCTGCCCATCATGGGCTTCTTCCAGCTCTCGGTGTTCGCGGGATACGCGATCTATTTCCCGGAGCTCTTCCCCACGCGCCTGCGGAGCACCGGCACGAGTTTTTGCTACAACGTCGGCCGGTTCGCGGCGGCCAGCGGCCCCTTCCTGCTCGGGCAGCTCTCGAGCACCGTGTTCGCCGGGTCGCCGGAGCCGATGCGGCCGGCGGGGCTCGCGATGTGCCTGGTCTTCCTCCTGGGGCTGGCGGTGCTCCCCTTCGCCCCCGAAACGAAGGGCCAGCCGCTGCCGGAGTAGCCCGCGCCTGGTGCTCGAATCCGCCGAGTCCGGGCG
>CAXNGP010000029.1:0-11675 GCA_964201845.1 Pirellulales bacterium | reverse complement strand
GCTCGTGCGCGTGGTGGCGCCCGACGTGCGTTGAGACGAATCCGCGCGGCAGCGTGCTCATCTTGCGCACCGTCGGGCCGCGAGGGGTTGCCCGTGCCAATCGAGCGGCGTAGGAAACCGAGCGCAGCAAGGATTGCGGAGCGAGGTTTCCTCCGAGCGACCGGAGGGCAGGATGCCCGGAGGGAGCGTCCGGCGAGATGGCATGGGCAACCCCGAGCCTGCACTCAAGAGGCCCCGCGAGAGCGTCCGGCGAGATGGCACGGGCAACCCCGAGCCTGCACCCAAGAGGCCCCGTGAGCGTCCGGCGAGATGGCACGGGCAACCCCGAGCCTGCGGAAGCGTAGACTACTTCCATGGAGATCCTGCTCACCGGTGCGACGGGTTACGTGGGCGGGGTGCTCCTGCCCGAACTCGAGCGCGAGGGGCATCGCGTCCGTTGCCTGGCCCGGCGGCCCGGCAAGCTCGCCGGGAAGACCGGCCCGCACACGGAGGTCATGGCGGGCGCCGCCTCCGACCCGGATGATCTCGCCCGGGCCTGTGCCGGCGTCGACACGGCCTATTGGCTCGTCCACTCCATGGAGAGCGGCGTCGATTTCGAGCGGGCCGACCGGCTGGCCGCCGAACGGTTCGCCGCAGCGGCCAAGGCGGCCGGCGTGAAGCGGCTCATCTACCTCGGCGGCCTCGGTGCCGACGACGACCAGCTCTCGGCCCACCTCCGCAGCCGCCACGAGGTGGGGGCGATCCTCCGGGCCAGCGGCCTCGACGTGGTCGAGTTTCGGGCTTCGATCATCGTCGGGGCCGGCAGTTTCTCCTTCGACCTGGTGCGCACGCTCGTCGAGCGGCTGCCCGTGATGATCTGCCCCGCGTGGCTGGCCACGCCCACGCAGCCGATCGCGATCGCCGACGTGGTGGCCTATCTGGCGGCGGCCGTGAGCCTCCCCCCGGGGCCGCCGCGGATCTTCGAGATCGGCGGGCCGGACAAAGTCTCCTACGGCGCTATCATGCGGGAGTATGCCCGACAGCGGGGCTTGAAACGGCTGATGATCCCCGTGCCGGTCCTCACGCCGCGGCTCTCGAGCCTGTGGCTCAAGTTGGTGACGCCGCGGTATTCGAAGGTGGGCAGAAAGTTGATCGACGGCCTCAAGAACCCCACGGTGGTGACCAGCGACGCGGCGACCCGGGAGTTTTCGCTGCGGCCGCGGAACCTCACCAGCGCCGTCCGCGAGGCGGCCGAGCAGGAAGACGCCGCCTTCGCCGGCAAGCGGTGGGCCGATCTCGCCGACAGCGAGGACCTGCCCCGCCGCTACGGCGGCGCCCACGAGGGGACGCGGCTCGTGGATCACCGCCACCAGGTGATCTCGGTCTCACCCGAGCGAGCCTTCGCGGCGATCGAGCGAATCGGCGGGGCGAACGGCTGGTATGCCGCCGACTGGCTGTGGACGCTCCGCGGCTGGCTCGACCAGTTGATCGGCGGGCCGGGCATGGCCCGCGGACGCCGCGACCCCGACCGGCTCCGCACCGGCGAAACACTCGACTGCTGGCGGGTCGAGATCTGCGAACCACCACGGCGGCTGCGGCTCGCCGCCGAGATGAAGCTGCCCGGTCGGGGCTGGCTCGAGTTCGAGGTGGTGCCCCGCGACGGCGACGTGACGATCCACCAGACGGCCGTGTTCGATCCCCGCGGCCTCGGTGGCCTCGCCTATTGGTACGCGATCTGGCCGCTCCACGAGCTCGTGTTCCGTCGGATGCTCGCCGGCATCGCCCGCCATGCGGTGCGGAAGCCCTGACGTCAGCCGGGTGCCTTGCCCTCGTCGGCCGGGATGCCGGCCGACACGTGGGTGGACACCCCGTGCGGCTCGAGCTGGAAGATCTGCACCACGGTGCCGCTGGTGAAGGCGTGGACGATCGCACCGGTCGCCGGCTCCACGACCACGGCCGCCTCGCGCACCTTACGGCCCGTCAGCCGCTGGATCTCGCGGCGCAGTTCGTCGCACGAGACGGCGAACAAAGCCCGATGATACTGCTCCACCTTCGCCGCCCCGGTCTCGGTGCGGGCCAGGATCTTCTCGGCCGGCGTCAGCGCCTCGTGGAGGGTCAGCACGACCGTCTCGTCGCTGGCGACCACGGTGACCGCCTTGGGCGAATGCCCGGTTCGCTCCGACTGCATGGTAAGGGCGATCTGGGCGAGTTCCTTGGTGAGGTCCGCCGAGGACATGGTCTCGCTCATGGTTTGGATTCCTGCTGCGTCACACCGAACTGCCGGGCAGACTGCCCGCCCGGAAAAAGATCATAGGGCTCTGCCCCGCCGTGCGGCCTCATTCGCCCATCCGCAAGTGGAGCCGGCGAAAGCGTTGCGGCGAGGTGCCGGTCAGCCCGGTGAACAGGCGCGTGAAATGGCTCTGGGACGAAAAACCGAGTTCGATCGCGATCTGGGCCAGCGACAGGGAGCCTTCCTGCAACATGCCACAGGACCGACCGATCCGCCGCCGATTGAGGAAGCGCTGCAGACTCAGGCCGGTTGAGTGCCGAAACTTCCTGGCGAAATGCCCCGGCGAGAGCTCGAATTCCCGGGCCAAGACTTCGAGGATGACCTCCCCGGCCAGCGCCGCGTCGATTCGGTCGACGATCTGCGTCATCAGAGGGGGCGCGAAGATGCTCGCCTCGTCCGGCCACTGGGGGGTGGGGCTGCCGAGCATGGCACAGAGCCGCTTGAGGATCTGCCGGGCCGCGACCTCGTCGCCGATCGCCTCCGACACCTGCTGCCCCTGACGGTGGGCCGTCAGCCGGAAGAGCCCCGCCTCGATCAGCGCATCCCGAAAGACCGGGATCGGCTCAGGCTCGACATCCGCCCGCTCCTTCTCCCCCGAGCGGCGTTGGGGGACCTGCATGGCGGGGATGGAGACTTCGTAGGCCGCATAGCCGTTCGCGGTCGTGATCGACATCACGTGCTCGCCCCGGTCGCAGGGAAACCAGCCGATGTCGCCGACCTCGGCGTGAAACAGGGTCTTCACCCCCTTCGTTTCGCATTGGATGTCCGCATCGCCGGCCGTCGTCAGCAGGAGGTGGTGCGTGACACGCCGCCGACGGATGCTCTCGAACATCCGCGGAGGCCGGATCACGACCTGATGAGCGAACCACGCATGGTGCGGGTAAGGAGCTTCAACGTGCATCGCCGCCCAGCTCCTGTGGCGTGGCCAACCCTGTCCGGACCACAGGTCACGATGCCGACACCGCATCCAGCATAGGTGCTCCGCTGGCTTGCAGCCATCTGCCGATCAGCCCTGTTGGTCAATCCCGCGCACGCCTGATGACAAACGCTCCCCCCGACCGCGCAGGGATGGTGAAAGACCTGGGTCGCGGACCGCGATAGAGTTCGTCCTGATACGGAGCACGATGCTTCGGCGGATTTCCCAGCAAGGAGGCTCTCATGACCGACAAGGTACAGCGCACGCCCGCGGTGCTCGCCATTCTCACGCTTTCCGAGATCAAGGCCGCGGCGGAGCGGTTCGACCGCGGAGCGGTCAACGTGTTCGACGCCCTCGATGCGATCGTCGAGGCGATCACCGCGTATCGACTGGCGATGCGGCCCGGCCGGGAGGCCGCCTAGGACGGTTCAGTCGGCGCGGGCGCAGTCGGCTCACCGTCGTCGCCGGAGGTCGAGCGTGCAGGCATAGTCGGGGCTGCGCTCCTCCGGCGGCGGGGCGAAGGGGCCCGGAGTGTGGCCCGAGGCGAAGAACCTCGCCACGCGGCGGCTCTCGGCCTCGAGCGTGTTCACCGGCCGCGTCTCGAACGACCGGCCGCCGGGATGCACCACGTGCCAGGTGCACCCTCCGAGGCTGCGACCGCTCCAGAGGTCCACCACGTCGAACACCAGGGGCGAATGGACGGGGATCGTGGGATGGAGGCAGTCGGGCGGTTGCCAGGCCCGAAACCGCACCCCCGCCACAAACTCCCCCGGCGCGCCGGTGGCGACGAGCGGCACCCGCCGGCCGTTGCAGGCGATCGCGTGGCGACCCGGCACGAGTCCCGCGGCCTTCACCTGCACCCGCTCGAGCGAGCTGTCAACCAGCCGGGCCGTCGCCCCACCCACGGGCTGCTCCCCGAGCACATGCCAAGGCTCGAGCGCCGTGCGAAGCTCGAGCCGCACGCCGTCGTGGGTCACCTCGCCGAGCCTCGGAAACCGAAACTCGGCAAAGCTCTCGAACCACTCCCGCTCGAAGCCGAACCCGGCCCGCCGCAGGTCGTCCACCACCATCCCGAAATCCTGCATCAGGAAATGGGGCAGCAGGAAGCGATCGTGGAGGGCGGTGCCCCAGCGGACGAGGCCTGGGAGCGCGGGCTCCCGCCACAGCCAGGCCACCAGCGCCCGCACCACGAGTTGCGAAACCAGGCCCATCCGCACGTGCGGGGCCATCTCGAACCCGCGGAGCTCGAGGAGGCCGCGGCGGCCGCCGGCCGAGTCGGGCGACCAGAGCTTGTCGATGCAAAACTCGGCCCGGTGCGTGTTGCCGGTGAGGTCGGTGAGGATGTTGCGAAACACGCGGTCGGTGAGCCATGGGAGCACGCAGCTGGCGGCGGTGTGGCCGGGGTCTCCCGGTTCCCGTCGCTGGGGATCGGCGGCGGCGGCCAGTTGCTCCAGCGCGATCTCCAGTTCGTAGAGGCTCTCGTGGCGGGCCTCGTCGATCCGCGGCGCCTGGCTCGTCGGCCCGATGAACCGGCCGGCAAACAGGTAGGAGAGCGACGGATGATTGTTGAAATAGGACACCATCCCGCCCAGGAGCCGGGGCCGCCTCAGAAACGGGCTCTCGGCGACACAGCGGCCCCCGAGCACCACGTGGTCGCCGCCGCCGGTGCCGGTGTGCAGCCCGTCGAGCTCGAACTTCTCCGCACCCAGTCGGCTGGCCCGGGCCTCCTCCGCGAGCGTCTCGCGGAGCCGGACCAGCTCCCGCCACGAGCCGGCCGGCGGCACGTTGACCTCGATCACGCCGGGGTCGGGCGTGACGTGCAGCCGGACGAGGCCGGGATCGTACGGCGCCGGGTAGCCTTCGAGGACCACCGGCGTGTCCCGCTCACCGGCGACCTGCTCGATGGCCGCCACCAACTCGAGCCAGTCGGCTGCGGAGCCCGGAGCCTGCGGGTCGCGGGCCTCGATGGGGAGCGGATCGAGCGGCGGAAGGAAGACGTGCAGCCGGCCGTGCCGCGACTCGACCACCGCCGCAGTGCGCACGATCCCGGTGTCGGTCGCCAGTTGCTCCTCGGTCGGCCAGGGCAGGCTCGCCATCGGCAACCGCAGGCCGGCCGGTGAGTCGCCGGGCAGGAGCGGCACGCGGCCACGCGGCTTCGGCCAATCGCTCGACCGCCAGCGTGAATCGCCGCCCCGCTCACTCCTGATGATCGGCAGCACGAAGGCCGCCGGCGTCTCCGTGTCGATCGCCACGCGGTCGAGCGGGCTGGACGGGGCCACCTCGTGCGCCGGGATCACGAACCCGGGATCGAGGCCCAGCCGCCGGGCGAGGCTCCGGGCGAAGTCCCCCGCCGCGGCTGCCTGGCCAACCCGCTCGCTCGCCCCGGCCACGGTGCCTGCCGGCCCATGATCCGCCTCGCGTCGGGCGGCCGCCGGCGAATCGTCGGCCAGGAGCGGCCGCCGGCTCCAGATCGGCTGGCCGTCGCTCCGCCACACGAGGTCGAGCGTCCATCGCGGCAGCGGCTCGCCCGGATACCACTTCCCCTGTCCTTCCAGCAGCACCCCGCCGGGAGCCAGCCGGTCGAGGAGCCGGCGGGCGAGCACACCGGCCCGCCGCCGCTTGTCGGCGCCGAGGGCCGCCGTGTTCCATTCCGGGGCGTCACCGTCGTCGAGCGACACGAAGGTCGGCTCACCCCCCATCGTCAGCCGCACGTCGCCGGCGGCGAGCGCCGCGTCCACCTCGTCTCCGACCGCCAGGATTCGCTCCCACTGCGGTTCCGTGAAGGGCCTGGTCGTCCGCGGACTCTCCGCCAAGCGCGTCAGCCGCATCTCGAAGGCGAACTCGGTCTGACAAGGATCGACCGCTCCGGTCACCGGCGCGGCGCTGGCCGGGTCGGGCGTGGCCGCCAGCGGGATGTGCCCCTCGGCGGCCAGCAGGCCGCTCGTGGGATCGAAGCCCACCCAGCCGGCGCCGGGCAGGTAGACCTCGGCCCAGGCGTGCAGGTCGGTGAAGTCGGCGGCCGGTCCGGCCGGACCGTCGAGCGGCCGTTGATCCGGCACGAGCTGCACGAGATACCCCGAGCAGAACCGGGCCGCCAGTCCCAGCCGCCGCGCGAGCGACACGAACAGCCAGGCCGAGTCGCGGCAGCTACCCGTGCCGAGGCCGAGCGTCTCCCCGGGCGACTGCACGCCCGGCTCCAGGCGGATGACGTAGGCCACGGCGTCGTGGACGGCGCGGTTGAGCGCGACGAGCAGGTCGATCGAACGCCCGCCGGCCACGGCCGCCCCGCCCCGACGAAACTCCGCGAGGAAACCCTCGACCGCCGGGCCGCCCGTCTCGGCCGGCGTGGCCAGATAGGGGGACAGCTCGGCGGCCAGAACGGGATCGTACGCGAACGGAAATCGCTCCGCCTCCGGCTCGAGGAAGAAGTCGAAGGCGTTGATCGCCACCAGTTCGGCGACCAGATCGACCTCCAGCACCAGCCGCCGAGTGGGCTCGGGGAACACGAGCCGGGCGACGTGGTTGCCCTGCGGATCCTGCTGCCAGTTGAGGAAGTGGCCCGCGGGCTCGACCGTGAGCGAGTAGCCGGTCACCCGCGTGCGGCAGTGGGGCGCCGGCCGGAGCCGGATCGCATGGGGGGCCAGCCGCACCTCCCGGTCGAAGCGGTATTCGGTGCGGTGGTGAAGGGCGATCCGAATGGCCATTTCACGTCGTTCCCAACGTAGTCTCGCAGGGATGAGCTTTCCGCCGGTCGATTGCGCGAGGGGTTGCCCGTGCCGGTCGAGCGGCGTAGGAAACCGAGCGCAGCAAGGATTGCGAAGCGAGGTTTCCTCCGAGCGCCCGGAGGGCAGGATGCCCGAAGGAAGCGTCCAGCGAGACGGCATGGGCAACCCCGGTCCACCATGAGACGGGCGAGTCGCGCGTGATCCATCTCACGTCGTCGCCTCCACAGGGTGCCCGAGGGGCCGGATTGCGAAGAAGGTCTCGTGGATCGCGTCGCTGGCCCGGTTGAGCCGCTGTTGGAAGCCGTCGAGGAAACCATGCAGGCCGCCGGCGCCCGCCAGCACCTCGTCGATCGCCCCGTAGTCGAGCGTGGCCCGCAGCCGGCCGAGCCGCTGCTCGGCGGGATTCGTGTACGACCCCTTGGATCCGCCGGTGATCGCCAGCAGCGACTCCTCCGCCTTGATCAGGCAGAAGTGCATCGCCCGCGGGAAGAAGCGGTCGAAGATCAGGAACTCGGCCACGTGCCGCCGCGAGACGGCCCCGTATTGCTTGCGATACATCTCCAGGGCGCTGGCGCTTTCGAGCACGGCCGACCACCGCACGGCGTCGCCCCCCGGCGGCTCCGAGGCGGTCTTCGGCGCCGCCGCTCCGACCCCGGCCGACGACCCCGGGCCCGCGGCCGGGGCTTCGATGCTCGCCGCCGGCTGCAAAAAGAAGGTCTCCACGTCGAGCACGCGGCTGGTCTTGTCGGCCCGCTCCGCGAGCCGCCCCAGGCGGCCGAAGTGCCAGGCCTCGCCGTGCGACATCGTGGCGTCGGCCACGCCGGTGATCAGCTGGCTGGCCCGCTTCACCTCCTCGAGAAACTCGCGGGGATGCGGCCAGCCGCCATACCGCCGGGACGCCGACTGGACCTCCAGATGGGCCTTGTTGATCTCCTCCCACATCGCGGAGCTGATCATGTCCCGGACGGTGCGGGCATTCTCGCGGGCAGCGCTCAGGCAGCTGGCGATCGAGTTGGGATTGGCCGGGTCGAAGGCCAGAAACGCGATCACGTGGGCCTGGTCGGCCTGGCCGTGCCGGAGCCGGAAGTCGGCCTGGTCGCCGAAGGTGCACACCAGGGCGTTCCAGAGCCGCGCCTGGCTGATCGTTCCCTCGAGCGCGAGATCGAGCGCCGTCTCGACCGCCCGGGCCACGTTTTCGGCCCGCTCGATCTGGCGGTTCATCCAGTAGACGCTGTCGGCTACCCGCGAGAGCATGGCTCGGTCACCTTCCCGTGTGGACGACCCAGGTGTCCTTGCTGCCGCCTCCCTGCGAGGAGTTGACGACCAGCGAGCCCTTGACGAGCGCCACCCGGGTCAAGCCGCCGGGCAGGACGTAGATCTCCTCGCCGTAGAGGATGAAGGGCCGCAGGTCGACGTGCCGCCCCTCGAGGCTGTCGCCCACCACCGTGGGCACCCGCGAGAGCGCGAGCATCGGCTGGGCGATGTAGTTGCGGGGATTGGCCCGGATCCGGTCGCGGCACTCGTCGAGCTGTTCCCGCGAGGCCCGTGGCCCGAGCACGATCCCGTAGCCGCCCGACTCGTTGGCCGGCTTGACGACGAGGTTCGCGAGGTTGGCGAGCACGTGGTCACACTGCGCGGGCTCGCCACAGACGAAGGTCGGCACGTTGGGGATGATCGCGTCCTCCCCGAGGTAGTAGCGGATGATCGCCGGCACGTAGGCGTAGACCGCCTTGTCGTCGGCGATGCCGGTGCCGGGCGCGTTGACGAGCGCCACGTTGCCGGCCCGGTAGGCGGCCATCAGCCCCGGGACGCCCACGAGCGAGTCGGACCGGAACGCGAGCGGGTCGAGGAAATCGTCGTCGATCCGCCGGTAGATCACGTCCACCCGCTCCAGCCCGCGGGTGGTCCGCATGAAGACCACGTCGCCCTGGACGACGAGGTCGGAGCCCTGGACGAGCTCCACCCCCATCTGCCGGGCCAGGAAGCTGTGCTCGAAGTAGGCCGAGTTGTAGATGCCCGGCGTGAGCACGACGACCGTCGGGTCGCGGGCCTGCCGCGGGGCGACGTATTGGAGCATCGCCAGCAGCTTCTCGGGGTAGTCCTCGACGGGGCTGATCCGCTGCCCCTCGAAGAGCTGCGGAAACGTCCGCTTCATGACCTCGCGGTTCTCGAGCACGTACGACACGCCCGACGGCGTGCGGAGATTGTCCTCGAGCACGTACATCACCCCGTCGCCACCGCGCACGAGATCGGTGCCGGTGATGTGGCACCAGATGCCGCGGGGCGGGGCCAGCCCGGCGCACGGCCCGCGGAAGCACTTCCCCGAATCGACCAGCCACTCCGGCACGACCTTGTCGGCCACGATCTGCCGCTTGTTGTAGACGTCGTCGATGAACAGGTTCAGCGCCCGAATGCGCTGGGCCAGCCCCCGCTCGATCACGCTCCACTCGCCCGTGTCGATCACGCGGGGCACGATGTCGAAGGGCCAGATTTTTTCCGTGCCGGCCTCGTGGCCGTAGACGTTGAAGGTGATGCCCATCGTGAGCAGCGCCTTGTCGGCCGCCCGCTGCCGCTCGGCGAGCTCGCCGTTGGTGAAGCCTGCCAACCGCCGGGCCAAGAGTTCGGCGCCGGGGCGCGGTTCAAGCTTGTCGTCGAACAGCTCGTCGTGAAAGCCCTCGGTCTGGTAGGCCTCGAGGTCCATGGCGGATCGCTTTCGCCCTGCCGGACGGCAGGAATGGGGAGAGGGGTGCGGCGACCGTCCGCCTCCGGCCGCCGCGAGGTGGTCAGGATACCCCACGGCCCCCGGTCTCGGAATGCCCCCGGGGCTTCCCGGCCGGCGGCCGCGGCCCCGCGACTCACGCGTTGCCGGCAACCACCTCGCGCAGCAACCGCGTCATGTCCTCGGTCTGCACCGGCATCTGGACCACCCGACGGCGGCCGTCACTCCGCGCCGCCCCGGCGAGGCCGGCCTGATTCGAGCCGAGCAGGAGCACGGCCGGCACCGCGGCGAGAAAAGGGTCGCTCGTGAGCGTGTTGAACGCGGTGACCGCGTCGTCGCCGAGGGCGTGCGTGCTGAGCACGAGACAGTCGGCCGGCAACGGCGTGGACGCGAACCGCGACAGAGCCCGCTGCGGATTCTCCGTCAGCAGGACCCGGTAGCCGAGCTTCGTGAAGAACTCCCGCAGCACCTGCTGCGCCTTCTGCGACGACTCGACGACCATCAGGCTGCCCTTCTGCGCGACGGCCGTCTCGGCCGGCGGCTCGCCCCCCTCGCCGCCGTTCCGGCGGGCGATGATCGACTCCGTCCGCCGCTTGACATCGGCCGCGGTCTGCCACCGCTCGAGCGGATCGAGGTTGATCATCCGCGACACCAGGTCGACGACGTCCTTGGGAAGCTCCGGGCACCGTTCCGCCAACGGCACGACGGACCGATACCGCTGGGGATCGGCCCGCTCGTTGCGGTCGCGAGTCTCCTTCAAGGGCGACGCGCCCGCCACCACCAGGTAGGCGATCGTGCCGAGAAAATAAATGTCGCTGCGGACGGCGTCGTCCTTCATGCCGGTCAGCTTTTCGAGGGCCGCATAGTCGATCGTGCGGGGCTGGTCGATCCGGCCGAGCGCCCCGTCCCCCGACTCATCCACGCCGGCCAGGCCGAAGTCGACGAGTTTGGCCTCACCCGTCGACGAGACGATCACGTTCGAGGCCTTGAGGTCGCGGTGGGTGACACCCCGGCGGTGGGCGTAGTCGAGCCCGGCGGCCAAGTGAGCGATCACGTCGAGCGCCCGTGGCAGGTCGAGGGCGCCGCGAATCTTGACCAGCTCCCGGAGCGTCTGGCCCTCGACGAACTCCATCGTGATGTAGCTCGTGCCGCTCTCCTCGCCGACGTCGTCGATCGCGACGATGTTGGGGTGCCGCAGCAGTTGCCCCATCTCCCCTTCGTGCCGGAACGCCCGGCACTTGTCGGGATCGTTCGAGTAGCGGCTGCGGAGCACCTTCACGGCCAGGATCCCGCCGGTGTCGCGGTGAATCGCCCGGTAGACCCGCGCGAAGGAGCCGGCGCCGATCTGATAGAGCAGCTTCGCCCGGCCGTAGAAGTAGCCCCGTCGCTCACCCTTCAAGAGCCGCTCGAGCTGGAAGCCGGTGACCATCTCCCGCCGCACGAGCGCCTGGCCGAACGCCGCGGCCTCGACCCCGGGTCCGGCTTCGCGCATCGCCTCCTGGAGATCCGCCGGCGGGGCGAGTTCGAGTTCACCGACCAGGTATGCCAGGTCGTCGGCTGTGGCTGGCTTCATGGCGGCGACCGCGCGGCGGACCAGGCAGGTTCCCCACCCTCGAACAATTGTGAGTGAGCCATGAGGGCGATCCCGAAAAAAATACTGTTTTCGGCGCTGGAAAGCGAGTGGAAGGTCGACCCGGCCGGCAGCCCGCGGCCCGTCCCGCCGGGCCAGAAACGTCTGGAGCCGGGGCGGGCGAACCTGCTACAAGCCCATGCTTCCCCCGGTTGCCGGATCACCCCATGCCACCATCCCAGCTCGCGTCACTCTTCATCGTGGTGCTGGCCGCGGTCGGCGCCGGCGCGGGCGAACTCGAGGATGGCTGCGAGTCGACCACGCCCTCCTGGCGGCTGGCGCCCGCCGGTCCCGCGGTCCGGCTCGTGGAGCACGCACGAAGCGCGAACTCGCCCCACCGCGGCGAACGGTGCGAGCGGGTCGTCGTCGAGGCTGGCGGGCCGACGCTGCTCACGCTGGACACGCCGCTCGGCCCG